>JBIIYT010000065.1:0-9182 GCA_044346675.1 Rhodoferax sp.
GGGCGTCGTCATGCTGACCGCCCATTTTGAGAAACTCCAACACCGGGTCACAGGCCCGCGCGTACAAGGTGTAGAGCACTGCAATCGCGGGTAGCTTAGGGTTGATTGCACCCTGCGCTTGGGCGGCCTCAATCCATCCGCCCAAGCGGTCGCTCACCTCAATCAAACCATTCATGTAGTCTTGGTTGGCCATGAGCGCGGCCCGCAAGGTGGAGTTTTGGCTGGGCAAGGAGGGCATTTCCCCGCGCAGTTTGAGCTCCATCACCCAGCGGGCGACAGCGCGCACGTTCTGTACCGCTGGCGCGCTGCTGGGTAAGGTGGCCAAAAACTCTTGGGCTCGGCGCATCAGCCCCACCATGGCGGCGGCGGCCAAGTCTTCCTTGCTGGGGAAATGCTTATACAGGCTCGCTTTGGCAATACCCACGCCCGCAGCCACTTCGTCCACCGTCATGGCCTCGAAGCCTTTTTCCGCAAGCAAGCGGTTCACGATGCCGATGATCGCGTCCTCACGGGCTTGTAGCATCTGCTGTTTGAATGACACTTTGACGATGGGACTGGGATTCATGCCAAAATTTTAACCTACAGCGTCAAAAACTATGCTGTCAGTCCAATTTGCGACCGCACAGTCTTCTTTCGGCGTTTACCCTTGGTCGCGCCGTCTGCCCTACTCAGTTTGCTTGGCCTTGGGTACACTGGTATTTCCCAAAGGACATTGCCCATGCACACACCCGAAATTACCTGCCCCCCCTTTTTGGCTTTGGACCGCAGCATCATTGATGACTTCATCCAATGCACCGAGGAAAGCACGCTTGAGCTAGAGGCCTGCATCAAGTTGCTCGATCTGAATGCCGACGACGACTGCGTGAGCCGCATTTTCCGAGCGCTGCACTCGTTCAAAGGCAACTGCCAAATGGTGGGGCTCACGCCCTTTGTGGAGCCGCTGCACAAGTTGGAAGAACTCGTGTCGCGTGTGCGCACCAAAGAGTGGAGCTACCACCCAACGGTCGGTCAATTTCTGATGTTCTCCACCGACGCTATGACCGAGTTGCTGAGTCAACTGGTGGCTACAGGCCGTGCCGATGGGCAGACCCGCCAAGTCATCTGCGACGCTTGTACTGCCCTTCTATTGGGCACGCGTCGCGACAACATTGCGCAACAGTTTGCGCAAGCGATTGCCAAACTTGGCAAAACGCCCATGGCCACCGCACCCGAACCAGCCACCAGGTTACAAAAGGTTTCGCTAGAGCTGCCCAGCGACATGGAGCTAATGCACGCACTCTCAGCCCGGCTAGATGACCTGAGCATTTACCGCAAAAACCGGGGCGAACAGGTAGTCAAGCTATCCGCCCAGCTCAATGAAGCGCTGGGCACGCCGGTCAATCCAGAGCAGCTCAAGGCGGCTGCGCTCATGCACGACATTGGCATGTGCTTTATTCCGCACAATATTTTCAACCGCGAGGGCGCTTTGTCCAAAGAAGAGCTGCGCAAACTGCACGAGCACGTGCTCACCGGCAGCCAGATTGTGAAGCGCTTTGGCAAATGGGACGAGGCCGCCCACATGATTTTGGACCACCACGAACGCTTTGACGGCACAGGCTACCCCAACGGGCTACGGGGCGACAAAATTCACCCCGGTGGTCATATTCTGTCCATCATCGACACGTTTTGCGCCATCACCACAGAGCGCTCTGACCGCGCCTTCAAGAAGAGCCTGCTCAGCGCCATCTCAGAAATCAACGCCAATAGTGAAACGCAGTTCAACCCCCAGATGGTGAAAGCCTTTACGGGCGTGGTGCGCACCATGATGACGGGCGGCGCTTAAAGCGCAGGTGAAGGGCTGATGTCAGCCTAGGGCTTGTTTGGCCGCGTCCGACAGTGCGGTAGTCAAGCTATCGATCACTGCCGAGTCTAAGTTCCAGCAGTGCCAGTACAGGTCAATGGGCAAATCCGATTGAGGTGCCAAATTCACCAGCTCCCCGCTAGCCAGCAAGCTGCGTACCCGTATTTCCGGCAACACACCGACGCCCCAGCCCGCCAACGCCGCGCTCACCTGGCCCTCTAGGCTGGGCACAAAGCGCTGGATCAGGGTCACCGCGCGCAGTCCTAAGGCGCGGCTGACAAAATCCGACGGCAAATCATCCTTGCGGTTAAAGGCAATGAACGGAACGTGGCGAAAGTTGTGCGCATCCAGCCCCTGCGGGCAATGGGCTTTCGCGTAGGCGTGGCTTGCCACGGCCACATAACGCATGGCACCCAAGGGCAACACTTTGCACCCGCGCAGGGCTTGCTTGAGTGTGGTCACGCAGCCCAGCACCTGGCCCTCGCGCAACCATTCATGGGTAAAGTCTTGGTCGTCGGTAATGATCTCTAGCGGCAAGCCGGCTTGCACCAAGGGGTCTAGCGCCGGCAAGGCCCAGGTGGCCACACTGTCGGCGTTCACAGCAATGGAAATGCGGTCGTCTTCGTTGGCGGCACCTGAGCCGGGGGTCAAGTCGTGCAAATCGGTTTCTAAGTCGGCACGCAGCAAACGCATTTGCATAGCGTGCTTGATCAGCAAGCGCCCAGCCGAGGTGGGTTTGACCGGACGACTGCGCACCAAAAGCACCGTACCCACCTGCGCCTCCAGCGCCCGCAGGCGCTGCGACACGGCAGACTGGGTAATCGAAAGCCGCGTGGCAGCGCGCTCAAAGCCGCCCTCTTCCACGATGGAGGCAAGGCACTCGAGTGCATCAGGATCAAAAGTTCGCATGGGCTGGATTATTAACGAAACTAATGCTTTCGCAAACCGTAAGATTTTTCTTTAACTTCCACCCGGTTTGCACGACACTGCGCCCATGAAAATCATTATTTTGGGTGCGGGCATCATAGGCGTGAGCACCGCATGGCATTTGCTAGAGCGCGGCCACGAGGTCACGGTGGTGGAGCGCCAGCCCGATGCGGCGCTAGAAACCAGCTTTGCCAACGCGGCGCAAATCTCGGTGAGCTACTGCGAGCCTTGGGCCAACCGCAGCGCGCCTGTGAAAGCATTGAAGTGGATGTTCAGCAAAGAAGCACCCTTGCTGTTTCGCCCGCAAAACCCCTTGGGGCCGGGCTGGCTGCAGTACCAATGGGGCCTGCAGTTTTTAGCCAACTGCAATGACCGCGCTTTCGAGCGCAACGTGCAGCAACTGGTAGCGCTGGGGGCCTACAGCCACGCCGTACTGAAAGACCTGGTGGCCACCACCGGCATTGAATACCAGCGCCTAGAGCGCGGCATTGCCCACTACTACACCGACCAACAGTCTTTCGACACCGCCGGCGAAGCCGCCGCCCTCATGCGCAAGTACGGCGTGGCCAGACAACTGGTAGACCGGGCCGAGCTGCTGCGCATAGAGCCTGCGCTCAACTCTTTTGCCCACTCCATTGTGGGTGGCACCTACACGCCCAGCGATGAGTCGGGCGATGCGCGCGTGTTCACCCAAGAGCTAGCCAAACGCTGCATAGCGCGGGGTGCGCAGTTTTTGTACCAGCACCAGGTGGAAGCACTGGGCGTAGCCTCAAACGCTATCCATTCAGTAGCTGTTCGCGCAATAGCTATTGAGGCCCCTACTGCGGGCAGTGACCCCCATAGCCCTGAAAAATTGCAACATCTGCGTGCTGACCACGTGGTGGTGGCCTGCGGCCCCTATACAGCGCCGCTGCTGCGCACCGTGGGCGTCAAGCTGCCCATTTACCCGGGCAAGGGCTACAGCGCTACCTTCAAGATACTTAAACCCGAGCAAGCCCCGATGGTGTCCACCATCGACGATGAAAAGAAAATCGCCATCAGCCGCTTGGGGGATCAGTTGCGCGTAGCGGGCACCATTGAGGTGGGTGGCTATGACCTGACGCTGGATTCGCCCTTGGCACAGGCACGCTGCCACATGCTCTCCAAGCGCATCGAGCAGGTCTACCCCGGCGTGTGCGACACGCGCACCGAAGCACAAGGCGGTCAGCCCCACTATTGGGCAGGCTTGCGCCCCGCCACCCCCACCAACATTCCCTACATTGGTCAAACCCCTGTGAAAGGGCTTTGGGTGAACGCCGGGCACGGCACACTGGGCTGGACGCATGGCGCGGGCTCGGGCAAGGCGCTGGCCGAGCTGATGAGTGGCCAGCGGCCTGAGATGCGATTCAGGTTTTATGGCGTATGAAGTGCGCATTGCGCTAGCAACCATGCGCGAAAACTGACCAGAGGTGCCAAGTGGGCCCGCCCTTGCGGGTAACACAGGTAGTAGCCCATATCATCTTGGTGCAAGTCCTGCAACGGAGCCGATACGGTACCTGCGGCAATGTCATCTTGCACTAGGCAACGCGGTACCAACGCCACCCCCATTCCCGCCGCTACTGCCCGAATAAGACTGTGAAACTGGTCGAACTGCGGGCCTACCATGGGGTTGATGGTGGTGACGGAATGCTTGTGGCACCAACGTACCCAAGCTTGTGGCACTGATATATGCTGAAGCAACACAAACTTTGATACATCGTCCGGCTCTCGTAGAACAGGCTGATGAGAGGAGATGGCTGGGGCAATAAGCACCACGTCACGCCCAATCAAGTAGTCCGCAACCGCACCTGGCCAATGGCCGTCCCCGAACAAAATCGAACAATCCAGATCCGAGCGTTGGAAATCGTACCCTTGCATATAGGGAACAAAATGCAGGGCAATCTGCGGATGCGCACGCTGAAAGTCAGGCAGTCTAGGTATCAGCCATTTAGCGCCAAAGGTCGGCAACATCGACAAATTCAATGCACCCCCGCCATCCGCGCTAGCAATTAACTCTAAAGTCACCGCCTCCAATTGAATAAGTATCGGGCGAATGGCTGCCTCATAGCGCTGTCCTGCCGGAGTCAGCGTCAACCGCTTGCGCACCCGCTCAAAGAGCGAAGCGCCGATCCAGCGCTCCAATTCTTGCACTTGTTTGCTCACCGCACTCTGCGTCAGATGCAACGACTCTGCGGCACGCGAGATGCCGCCAAAACGCGCGGTAGCACTAAAGGCACGCAGGAGATGTAAGGGGGGGTTTAGGCGGCGCATAGACGCTCCATTAACATTCTATTTTGGAATGTTAACAGGCCCAACTTTCGTTTTCTTCTGCGTTGACTCAAGGTGACAATGAGCCCACGAGTTGACGATTCTGTAAGGACATCAAATGCAAAGAAGACACCTCCTATCCGTAGCCGCTGCTTCATTACTTCCAGGCATAGTTATCGCCCAATCGCAACCCTTGCGTTTGGTGGTTCCCTTTCCTCCAGGCGGGGCCACTGACGTCACTGCGCGCTTACTAATAGAGCCCCTGGCACGGCTGCTCGGCCAACCCGTCATGGTGGAAAACCGTGCTGGAGCCGGCGGCTCTATTGGCATGTCAGAAGTCGCCAAATCAGCGCCTGACGGGCTCACCTTTGGCATGGCCACGCTATCCACCCATGGCGTCAACCCTGCGGTGTATAAGAAACTTTCCTACGATCCTGTCAAAGATTTTGTTCCGGTCACTGAAATCGTCAAAGCGCCGGGCGTGCTTTTAATCAATACCAGTCTGCCGGTCAAAAACATGGCTGAGTTCATAGCCTACTTGAAAGCCAACCCGGCCAAGGTGATGTACGCTTCTCCGGGCAACGGCACCATAGGCCATATGTGGGGCGAGTTATTTAAAAGCACGACCAAGACCTTCATGCTGCATATTCCCTACCGTGGAGCGGGTCCGGCCATGAACGACTTACTGGCGGGGCAGGTCATGGTGGCCTTTGACCAAGTGGCCTCTGCGCTGCCGCATATTCAGTCGGGCAAGCTACGTGCGCTGGCAGTTTCTTGGAGCAAGCGGCTCGACGTGCTACCCAACGTGCCCACCTATGCAGAGGCAGGCTTGCCCACCAAAAACGACCCATCATGGTTCGGGATAGTGGCACCAGCGGGCACTGCTGCGCCTGCGGTTGTTCGGGTCCAAGGCGCTGTTGCCAAAGCCTTGCAAGAGGCTCCCGTGCGTGAGCGCTTGGCGGCGCTTGGCCTATTTCCTTCTGGCTCCACATCGGTCGCATTTGGCGCGCAGATTGTCAAAGAGATTGACAAGATGAAACGCATTAGCGAATTTGCCAAAATCAATCTCGACACCTGAGAGCATCACCATGAACGGAGTTTTGCAGCTTTTACGACAACGTTATGACGAGAGGGCATCGTCAAAACAAGTGAACGAACCGATGATCCGCGTAGTACCAGGCACCACCCATTTGGTAATGGACTCGCCTCATAGTGGCACACGCTACCCAGCAGATTTTGCGCCTGCATGCGAAATGTCCTTGCTGCGCCGTGCGGAAGACACCCATGTCGAACGGCTCTATGGTTTTGCACCCCAACTAGGCGCTGCGTGGGTTGAGGCGCTGTATCCGCGCAGCTACCTTGATGCCAACCGAGCACTCGACGAAATTGACACTAGTTTGCTCGAGCAAGCGTGGCCCGACGCGGTGGCAAGTGACCCCAAGGTGCTGTCCAAAGTGCGTTTGGGTAAAGGTCTTATTTGGCGCAGCACCGACGAGGGCGTGCCCATCTACAACCGAAAACTTAGCGTTGCCGAAGTGCAAGCGCGCATCACCAACTGCTGGAAGCCTTACCACGCCGCGGTGGCCCAGGCCATAGACAGCGCCCACGCGCGCCACGGCTACAGCATCCACATCAACTGTCATTCCATGCCCGCCATTGCCGCGCGCTACGCCACCGAATTTCCCGGTCTTGTGCATACTGACTTTGTAGTGGGCAACCGCGACGAGACCACCTCCAGTGCAGCACTAGGGCGCGCCGTTTGTGAGCATCTCCAAGCACTGGGCTTTAGTGTGGCCTACAACCATCCCTACAAGGGGGTAGAGCTGGTGCGCCGCTACAGTGACCCTGCGCAGCACCGCCACAGCATTCAGCTTGAGATCAACCGCAAGCTCTACATGGATGAGCACACCTTGGAAATCACGCCCGGATTTGCCGAACTGCAGCGGGCGTTGTTGTCACTGGTAGCGTTTCTCCTGGATACAGATCCACGCTAACGCCAGCGCCGCGAGTGCACACGGCCTCTCCCGTGAATATCTCTCAATCGGCAACGGTAGGCGCAATGAACTGTGGTGGTTGCATTGCCTGCACAGTACAGGTGAAATAGTCTGGTTTTGTATATCGCTACGGTGAAGAAAAGTGTTTCAAATGGGTGCCATGCCACGTTTAGGAAACTCCCCACTCGTTAAAAGTACGACTGCGCTGTGAACGCCGACATACAGCTATTGCGTCAGCGTTTCGCGCAGCAACGCACCACCAAATCACCATCCGCGCCCATGGTTTATGTACAGGACGGGCACAGCGCTGTGGTGCTGGACTCGCCCCACAGCGGGGTAAGCTACCCTGCCGACTTCGCCCCCGCATGCCCCATCGACGTGCTGCGTCGTGCAGCGGACGCGCACGTAAACCGGCTGTTTGGTTTCGCCCCAGCGCTGGGAGTAGCTTGGGTGGAGGCCCTATTCCCTCAGAGTTACATAGACACCAACCGCGCGCTCGATGAGCTTAACGCCGACTTGTTCGACCTACCAAGGCCCGGGTCGGCCCCAAAGGACATCAAGACTTTTTCGAAAGTGCGATGGAGCAAAGGCCTCATTTGGCGCAACACGGACGAGGGTGTGCCAATCTATGACCGAAAACTCAGCGTCATAGAGGTGCAGGCCCGCATACTGAACTATTGGAAACCGTACCATGCGGCAGTGGAAAAAACCATAGAAAACGCCCATGCGCGCCACGGCTACAGCATCCATGTCAACTGTCATTCCATGCCAGCCATCGCTGGGCCCTACGCAAGCAACTTTCCAGGCATAGAGCACGCCGACTTCGTAGTGTGCAACCGGAATGAGACCACCTCGAGCGCCGCCTTGGGGCGCGCCGTTTGCATGCATCTGAAGTCGCTAGGCTATAGCGTGTCCTACAACCACCCCTGCGAGGGCGTCGAGTTGATCCGTCGCTACAGCGATCCTGAACTGCTGCGCCACAGCATTCAAATCCAAATCAACCGCAAGCTGTACATGAACGAGCAGACTTTGGAGATCAACCAAGGCTTTGTTCGGTTGCAATTGAGTCTGCTGTCCTTGGTAGAGTTCTTGTTGACGATAGACCCTCGCAACAACACCGCCAAAGCGAACAGGCTCGATCCCAAGGCCATGCCATTTGCAGAAAAGTTAGTTTGAACTGACGGGCACGCTGGACCGGATCTTCCGTACAGAATTGTCCGGTAAATGCCTGCCTGTTTCACCGTTCTCACGCGCCTCAACGCACCACAATTCTCCTGAACAAGGAGATTTCATGGCTTTGCAATACCAACTTAAAGAGGGCAGCTACCATTTGTACGACCTCAGCACTCCGGCGAGCAAGGTGACGGGCGAGCACCGTTTGCGACTCAAGACTGACACTATTGCCATTGCCTTTGATGCCAGCACGGGCGTCTTGCATGAGCACGGCACGCCCCTGCGCATACGCTCATGGGCCAACAACACCCGGCGACGGCTACGCGCATCGGGTGCGGTGGACAGCGCCAACGACATTGTGGTGGTGGAAGGCCCGCTCCCTGTGGATGAAATCAACAAATGCCTGCACATCAAAGGGTACTGCGGGCACATGCTGAGAAGACTGTCCACATTGCCCCACGGCAAGCGCATCGCCGGAGCATATAGCGCACAGTAGCCTGAGTTGAAGCAGGTGCTTGCCTGCTGAGACTTCAAACTGGGCAGTGGCGCGCAATGACGCCCATAATGCATATACGCGAACTGTCTGGAGACACTTATGCAGCCCCTAACCACCGCCAGCGCCTACCCCACAGACCCCGCGTGGCTAGACGCACACTGGATGCCCTACACCGGCAACCGCAACTTCAAAGCCCAGCCACGCATGATGGTGAGCGCCCAGGGCTGCTACTACACCGATGCTGATGGCAAGCAAATTTTTGATGGGCTCTCCGGCTTGTGGTGCACGGGCTTGGGCCACGACCGCCAAGAGCTTACCGACGCAGTGACGCGCCAGATGGCCACGCTGGACTACTCGCCCGGCTTTCAGTATGGCCACCCCCTGTCTTTTGCGCTGGCCAACAAGCTTAAAGAGCTCACCCCTGCCGGGCTAGACCATGTGTTTTTCACGGGCTCAGGCTCGGAGT
>JBIIYT010000413.1:0-2670 GCA_044346675.1 Rhodoferax sp.
TTCGGCACATGCGTGAGGTGTATCCAGACCCCATCACCCGCTCCCTCCAGTGGGACCTGATACGCGCCCCCGACGGCGGCATAGCCGGTGTGCGCAGCACCAGCATGCTTGCACCCATACGCATGGGTGCAGTGGAGCTGGACGGCATGACCTTACCCCCCGCCACCCGCTATGCGGACTGGGATTTTGTGTATACCCCGGGGGTTAATCAGCCATGACCATCCAATACCGGGTTCGGTACCTGCAGCTTGGCGACGCGGTGGTGCGCGATGAACTGCTCGCCAGCACCAACGAACCCACCCTGCGGGCCGAGCTGGTTGCTAAAGGGCAAACGGTGCTGAGCGTGCGGGCCGTATCAATCCCTGGGCGACTCGGCTTGGCTAGATTGACCTGGCCCGAAACCAAACGCCACTCTTTCCCGCTGTTTTGCCGCGAAGTGCGTACCCTTATTCAGGCAGGTATGACTGTGGTGGAAGCGGTAGAAACCCTCAGCGCCCGCGAACGGCTAGAGGGCCGCACCGATAGTTTGTCGGCCATGTTGCTGTTGCGCCTACAGCAGGGTTTGGCCCTATCTACTGCGCTGGCCGAAATGCCGCAGACCCCCGTGGTGCTCATTGCCGCAGTGCGTTCCGGCGAGCGCACCAGCAACCTGATAGAGGCGCTAGACGACTACCTGCGTTTTGACAGCATGGTCACCCAGCTGCGCAAAAAAATAGTCAGCGCGGCCATTTACCCCGCGCTGGTCAGCGTGGTGGGCCTGGGCATATCTTTGTTCTTGCTCTTGGTGGTGATGCCCAACTTTGCCTCTGTGTACGAAAACCTGCGTGGTTCAGCGCAGGGGGGCACGGCCCTAACCATACAGCTCAGCCAGCTCATTGGTAAAAACAGAGTCGCCGTGTTTACGGTGTTGTCCCTCATGGGCGTGGGTATTGCATTTTGGGCGGTCAGCGGCAAAGCCAAAGCACACATGCAGTGGCTGGGGCGCAGTGTGCCGTGCATACGCAAGCGCGTAGAAGACTTTCAGTTGGCCATGATGTACCAGGCCCTAGCCTTGCTACTCAAAGGCGGCTACCCCATGACCGAGGCCATGGGGGTGGCAGGGCAGTCGGCACTGTCGCCACAGCTCAAGGCCGCATTGGGTAGCGCGCAGGCAGCTATTGAACAGGGTGGCTCGGTATCGCAGGCGTTGGCCCAGGCGCAGCTGTGTGATGAAGTGGGCCGGCGCTTGATGGCAGCAGCCGAGCGCAATGGCGAGTTTCACCGCTCGGCAGACGTGGTGTCGCGCCTGCACGGCGAACGCTTCGAGCTGTTTGTAGAGCGGGTCACCCGCATTGTGGAGCCCCTGCTGCTGCTGGCAGTTGCCTTGGTGGTGGGGGGCATAGTGGTCATGATGTATCTGCCCGTGTTTGATATGGCTACCCAGTTACGCTAGCGCACCCAGCTACTATGACCCTAACCGCAACGCCACCCCGTACCTCAATGCACGCACAGCAGATACCCACCTCCCCAGCCCAGCTAGATGCAGCCCTTATGCAACTGCGCCAGGCACCTGCGGTGCCTATTTCATCTGCGGCGTCGGGTTACTTGTGGACCGGGCTACTGCAAGCCCTGCATGTGAACGAAGCAGACTTAGCCGCCGCCCTGCAAGACTGGCATGGCATAGCGGTGGTGACCGATGAGCAGTGGCCCAAAGTTGCACTGGTGCAGGCGACTGATGCGCCGGCAGCGGCCAAGTTTTTATGGGTCATGCTGGGCGAGCGGCATTTGTTGCTGAGCGAAGACCCGTGGTCCGCAGACGCCACCTTGGCCCTTACCCGCAGCGCCAAGGCCCACGCGCAGTTGGCCTTGGCACGCCCAGGGCAGTGGGGGCAATTGTTGCAGCAGCTGTTGCAAGCAGGGCAAGGTGCAGCCGCAAAAGCCACCTCTGTGCCTGAAGCCAGTACCGCAACCTATACCGCAATCAACACCCCAGATTCATCCCCCGTGGTGCAGTTTGTAGACGACGCCATCATCCGCGCCTATCGCGACGGTGCTAGCGACATTCACTTTGAGACCAACCGCACCGGGGTGGGCGTGAAGTACCGGCTAGACGGTGTCATGGCCCCCGGCGAGCGGCTGAACGACCCCCAGCGCGGCGAAGAGGTGGTGTCGCGCATTAAGGTGATGGCGCAGCTAGACATTACCGAGCGCCGCCGCCCGCAAGACGGCCGCATCCATTGGAGCCGTGCGGGCCACGACACCATTGACCTGCGCGTCTCTATCATGCCCAGCATTTTTGGTGAAGACGCAGTGCTGCGCTTGTTGGACAAAGCGCAACTGCGCCAAAGTGAGCAAAGCATGTCGTTAGACGTATTGGGGTTTGACGCCGCACTGGCTGGCACCATTCGTGGCTTGGCCTCCCGTCCGCACGGCATGTTGCTTATTACCGGCCCCACCGGCAGCGGCAAGACCACCACGGTGTATGCGGCGCTATCAGAAGTGAACGATGGGTTGGAAAAAATAGTCACCATTGAAGACCCGGTGGAATACGAACTGCCCGGCGTGCTGCAAATACCGGTGAACGAGCAAAAAGGCCTCACCTTTGCCACTGGGTTGCGTTCTATTCTGCGTCACGATCCCGACAAAATTTTGGTGGGCGAAATTCGCGATGCTGAGACCGCCGAGATTGCC
>JBIIYT010000414.1:0-2661 GCA_044346675.1 Rhodoferax sp.
GTTTTGCAGCGCCCAGCGCAAGCAAGCCATTTTGCATTTTGCCCAGCGCCGCGCGGTAGAGGTAGAGGGCTTGGGCGACAAGCTGGTAGAGCAGTTGGTAGACGCGGGCACCATCCGCACCCTGCCAGACCTATACCGCTTAGGCCTCACCGCCCTGGCCAGCCTAGACCGCATGGCCGACAAGTCCGCACAAAACATCGTGGCTGCGCTGGAAAAATCCAAACACACCACCTTGCCGCGCTTCTTGTTTGGCCTGGGCATTCGCCATGTAGGCGAGGCCACGGCCAAAGAGCTAGCCAAACACTTTGGCACGCTAGATGCCATCATGGCGGCTCCTGAACAAGCCCTGCTGGGTGTGAGCGATGTAGGCCCCGTGGTGGCCAGGAGTATTCGCACTTTTTTTGACCAACCGCATAACCTAGAGGTGGTGGAGCAGCTGCGCGCCTGTGGCATCACTTGGGTTGAAGGCGAGCCCGCTGCCGCTGGCCCCAGGCCCTTGGCGGGCCAAACGTTTGTCATTACCGGCACCCTGCCGACCCTGGGGCGCGACGCGGCCAAAGACCTGATCGAAGCGGCAGGTGGCAAGGTGTCCGGTTCGGTCAGCAAAAAAACCAACTACGTGCTGGCCGGATCTGAGGCCGGTAGCAAGCTAGAAAAAGCGCAAGAGCTGGGGGTGGCGGTGATTGACGAAGCCACACTACACGAGATGCTGAGCGCCACCGTATGAGCATGCACCCCCCACTTCCCCAATGGCGCTTGCATTTGGACGACATGATTGGCCTGTGCTCCCAAGTGCTGGCCACTACCCGGGGGCTTAGCCAGGCCCAGCTGCTTGCCGACACAGCGAGGCTGGAGGCCACCGTTCACACGATTGAGTTAATCAGTGCGGCAGCCAGCCACATTCCCGAATACATTCGCGCCGCGTCGCCTACCATTCATTGGCGCATGGTGATTGCCACTTGCAAGCAACTCAAGCACGGCGAGCAGGGCGTCGACACAGATCTGCTGTGCGGCATTGTGGACACGGATATTCCTACCTTGCTGATCAGCCTCAAAGCCCTCAAAGCCACCCTTGCCTCATAACACTATGACCGTACGTAAAATTCTGAAAATGGGCGATGCTAAGCTGCTGCGCGTAGCCCAGCCAGTGCATGAGTTTGACACCGATGAGTTGCACCTGCTCATCACCGACATGCTAGACACCATGCGCGCGGCCAACGGCGCAGGCTTGGCCGCACCCCAAATTGGGGTCGATTTACAACTGGTGATTTTTGGCACCCCAGATGCCAACCCGCGTTACCCAGACCGCCCGCTGGTTCCGCCCACCGTGCTCATCAACCCGATCATCACGCCACTAAGTGAAGCAACAGAAACCGATTGGGAAGGCTGCTTGTCCGTACCCGGCTTGCGGGGTCAAGTGCCTCGTTGGCTCAACATACGCTACACCGGGTTTGACCAATATGGCGATGCCATAGACCGCACGGTGGACGGCTTTCACGCCCGCGTGGTGCAGCATGAATGCGACCATCTGATCGGCAAGCTCTACCCTATGCGCATGACGGACTTCAGCCAGTTTGGCTATACCGAAGTGCTGTTTCCGGGGGTGACGGACGACGGGGATGATTGAATAGCACTCAGTCCTCCCCTTTATCTGCATCTGCTGAAAACTTATAAAGCTGCGCTGGCCTGAAGGAGCCTTGCCGGGCCTGCCCCTCTAATGGGTCCACCACCTCGCGGTCTGCCAATTTGCGCCTAAAGCTTGACTTGTCTAATGGGTACCCAAGTACTTCTTCGCAGACGATTTGCAGTTCCCCAAGCGTAAACTCGTTAGGCATTAGCCCCCTAGGCATTTGCCCCTCTTGCACTTGGCTACGCGTCTTCGCTAAGGCGTGGCCGATTAAGTTGGCGTGGTCAAACGCTAACGAGTCATCTGCGCAGGCCAAGTCTGCGGGCCTGAACTGCAATGCCTCAATTCGCTTCCCAGCGTTGACATGTATCCGGTCATACGGCACAAGCGCGCGGTACACCACGCTCAAGGCCCAAGGCGCGCGGGGGTCGCGTCTGGCCCCCCCCACCGCGCACAGCTGCTTCAGAAATGGTACATCGGCACCAAGCCGCTCCATAGCAACTCTTCGCGCTGCGGCCTCTAGGGATTGATCTAGGTCTATTCGCAGCACGCCACCCGGAAGTGCCCATTTTCCGGAGTAGGGTGCTTCGGCCCGTTTCGCCAGAAGTACGCTGAGCGCGCCGTCCACCAAAGTTAAAACCACCACCTCTACCCGCGTAAATGGCATGGGATACTTGTTGAGTGAAGAATCGGTACGGCGTGCGCTCATTACACGGGTTGTAGGCAAATGGGATGTTAGTGGCAGGTTGCAACTAAGTGGAGTATAGTGGAACTTATGTGCAATTTGAACTCGCAGGCCTAAGGATGGAATACGACATCATTGGTGACATACACGGCCAAGCTGGCAAGCTTGACGCCTTGCTGCACAAGTTGGCCTACACCCAACGTGGAGGTTTGTGGGTGCCGCCGCACGGAAAGCAAGCTATCTTTGTAGGTGACTTGATTGACCGTGGGCCAGAGCAACTCCGGGTGGTAGACACCGTGCGCCGCATGATCGACGCGGGCTATGCCAAGTCGATCATGGGCAACCATGA
>JBIIYT010000066.1:0-9114 GCA_044346675.1 Rhodoferax sp.
ATGACGCTGCGCCGCAACCCCGCTGTGACCGCACAGCCACTGCGCTTGGTGGGTGAGGAGCTCAACCTAGCGCGCGTGTTGGTCAATGGGCAAGGCGCCTCGTTCAAGATGGATGGCAACCAGTTGGTGCTGGAAACCTTACCCGAAGGGCCAGAGCCTATTGCGCTGGAAATTTTCACCACCTGCGCGCCTGTCAAAAACACCAAGCTCATGGGCTTGTATGTGAGCAACGACTCCTTCTTCACCCAGTGCGAGGCCGAAGGCTTTAGGCGCATCACCTACTTCCTGGACCGCCCCGATGTAATGGCCAGCTACACCGTCACCCTGCGGGCGGACAAAGCCAAGTACCCCGTGCTGCTCTCTAATGGCAATTTGGTGGAGAGCGGCAGCTTGGAAGACGGTCGCCATTTCGCTAAGTGGGTAGACCCGCACAAGAAACCTTGCTACCTGTTTGCGCTGGTAGCCGGTCAGTTGGTAGCGCGTGAGCAACGCATAACCAGCCGCGCAGGCAAAGAGCATTTGCTGCAGGTGTATGTGCGCGCCGGCGACTTGGACAAAACCGAGCACGCCATGAATTCGTTGATGGCCAGCATCGCCTGGGACGAAGCGCGCTTTGGCCTGCCGCTGGACCTGGAGCGCTTCATGATTGTGGCCACCAGCGACTTCAACATGGGCGCCATGGAGAACAAGGGCCTCAACATCTTCAACACCAAATACGTGCTGGCCAACCCCGCCACCGCCACCGATGTGGACTACGCCAATATCGAAAGCGTCGTAGGCCACGAGTATTTTCACAACTGGACCGGCAACCGCATCACCTGCCGCGACTGGTTTCAGCTGAGCTTGAAAGAAGGCCTCACCGTTTTCCGCGACCAAGAGTTTTCGCAAGACCTGTGCAGCGATGCATCCAGCCGCGCGGTCAAGCGCATTGAAGACGTGCGCGTGCTGCGCACCGCCCAGTTCCCTGAAGACGCAGGCCCTATGGCCCACCCGGTGCGCCCCGACAGCTACATCGAGATCAACAACTTCTACACGGTCACCATTTACGAAAAAGGTGCCGAGCTGGTGCGCATGATGCAAACCCTGACCAGCCGCGCCGGTTTTGCCAAGGGCATGACGCTGTACTTCGAACGCTTTGACGGCCAAGCTGTGACCTGCGACGACTTTGTGCAATGCATAGCGGACGCCAACCCCACGTCTAACCTAGCCCACATGCTGCCCCAGTTCAAACGCTGGTACAGCCAAGCGGGCACGCCAAGGCTAGCCGCCAGCGGCCAGTACGACGCCGCCGCACAAACCTACACCCTGCTCTTTGCCCAAAGCTGCGCGCCCACCCCGGGCCAGCTCGCCAAAGAGCCCTTTGTGCTGCCCATCAGCCTGGGGCTGATTGATGCGGCCACTGGCGCACCGGTGCCCCTACAGGTGCAAGGTGCAGGCGCTGCTGTAGGTGCTGGTAGTACAGCCGCCAATGACAGCCATTTGTTTGTGATGACCGAGTCCACCCAATCCATCACCTTTGTCAACGTAGTCCAAGAGCCCGTGCCCTCTATCCTGCGCGGCTTCTCGGCCCCGGTGGTGCTGGACTTTGACTACACCGATGCCCAGTTGCTCACCCTCTTGGCGCATGACCCCGACCCGTTTAACCGCTGGGAAGCCGGCCAACGCCTGGCTCTGCGCAGCGCGCTGCACAGCATTGCAGCGTGCACAGAGTCGATGGACGATGTGGGCCTGAACGATGCTTATATCGACGCTATGCGCAGCGTGTTGCGTTCGCCAGCGTTAGACGCCGCCTTCAAAGAGCTGGTGCTCACGCTGCCGTCGGAAACCTACATCGCCGAGCAGTTGGAGGTGGTAGACCCCCAGCGCATACACGCTGTGCGCGAAGCCATGCGCTTGCAACTGGCCACCCAATTGCATGCAGACTGGGAATGGGCCTACGCCACGCACCAAGACAACGGCGGCTTTAAGCCCGATGCACTGTCCGCAGGCCGGCGCGCCTTGGCTGGCATGGCGCTGGGCTACCTGTGCTTAAGCGCCACCACCACGGCAGACCCCGTGTGGCCGGGTAAAGCGCTGCAGCGCTTCAAGGTAGCGTCTAACATGACCGACCGCTTCAACGCCTTAGCTGCCTTGGTGGGCAGCGGCCATGCCCTGGCCACCCAAGCACTAGAGCGCTTTTATGCACTCTTCAAAGACGAAGCGCTGGTGCTGGACAAATGGTTTGCCTTGCAAGCAGGCACCACCGACCGCAACGGCCAAGTGCTCCCCGCCGTGCGCCAGCTGCTCAAGCACCCAGACTTCCATATACGCAACCCCAACCGCGCGCGCAGCGTGATCTTTAGCTACTGCAGTGCCAACCCCGGCGGCTTTCACCGCGCAGATGCGGCGGGCTATGTGTTTTGGGCGGAGCGAGTCATAGAGCTGGACGCCATCAACCCCCAAGTGGCTGCCCGCTTGGCCCGCGCGCTAGACCGCTGGAAAAAGCTGGCCGAGCCCTACCGCGCTGGCGCCCGCGAGGCCTTGGTGCGCGTGGCGGCCAAAACAGACTTAAGCAACGACGTGCGTGAGGTCATTGGCCGCGCGCTGGCAGACTAAACGGCATAACCGGAAATACACCCACATGACACAAAAAATATCTCTCACCCGCTACCTAGTAGAGCAGCAGCGCATAGACGGCGCTATCCCCGCCCAGCTGCGCCTGCTGCTGGAAGTGGTGGCCCGCGCTTGCAAAAGCATTAGCCAGTCGGTCAACAAAGGCGCCTTGGGCGGCGTGCTGGGCACGGCCGAGAGCGAAAACGTGCAAGGCGAGATGCAAAAGAAACTGGACATCATCGCCAACGAAGTGCTGATCGAGGCCAACGAATGGGGTGGTCACCTGGCCGCCATGGCCAGTGAAGAAATGGAAGGCATCTACGTGGTGCCCAACCGCTACCCGCAAGGCGAATACCTGCTGCTGTTTGACCCCTTGGATGGCTCCAGCAACATCGACGTGAACGTGAGCATAGGCACCATCTTCAGCGTGCTGCGCAAGCCTGATGACAGCGGCGCTGGCGTGTCAGAACAAGACTTTTTGCAAGCAGGCAACAAACAAGTGGCCGCAGGCTATTGCGTGTATGGCCCACAAACTACGCTGGTGCTCACCGTGGGTGACGGTGTGGCCATGTTCACCCTAGACCGCGAGCAAGGCTCTTTTGTACTGACGCAAGAAAACGTGCGCGTGCCCGAAGACACCAAAGAGTTCGCCATCAACATGAGCAATATGCGCCACTGGGATGCCCCGGTCAAACGCTATATTGACGAGTGCTTAGCAGGGGAAGAAGGCGTGCGCGGCAAGAACTTCAACATGCGCTGGATTGCCAGCATGGTGGCCGATGTGCACCGCATCCTCACCCGCGGCGGCGTGTTTATGTACCCCTGGGACAAGCGCGAGCCTGAGAAACCCGGCAAGCTGCGTCTGATGTACGAAGCCAACCCCATGGGTTGGTTGATAGAGCAAGCCGGTGGCGCGGCCACCAACGGCAAACAACGCATTTTGGATATTCAACCCGGCAAATTGCACGAGCGCGTGAGTGTGTTTTTGGGCTCTAAGAATGAGGTAGAGCGCGTGACCCGCTACCACGCTGAAATATAATCCCGCGCACTGTGCCGCTTTAGCTCAGTTGGTAGAGCAGCTCCTTCGTAAGGAGAAGGTCAACAGTTCGATTCCGTTAAGCGGCACCACTCTTAAAACCTCTGATTCGCAAGATTCAGAGGTTTTTTTGTTTCGTAATGGCGGTCTGTGCGACAGCACACAGACACTCCCACCCTCCAGCGCCGACACTGGCGCATCGCTTACTTTTGATGAGCAAACCTGAGGGACAAGCCCATGCTTTCAACCATCGCCGTCATTCTGCTCGTACTTTGGCTCTTGGGAATGGTGTCTTCGTACACGATTGGTGGATTCATCCACATCTTGCTGGTGATCGCCGTGATCATGGTGTTGATCCGCTTGATACAAGGCCGCAAGGTTTTGTAGGGCCACATATGAACACGCTCAAATCTCTCGCCCTAGTACTAATGGTCGCTGGTGGGCTAGGCCTCATCTACGGCGGATTTAGCTACAGCAAGCAAACCCACGAGACCAACATTGGCCCATTGCACTTGGAAGTGGTGGAGCAAGAACGCGTCAACATCCCCCTGTGGGCAGGCTTGGTCACCATCGCTGCCGGTGTGGTGCTGCTTTTGGTGGGCTCCCGCAAGTAAGCTAGGGCCGGGGTGCTGTCGTCATAGGCGACAATCCGTTCTCCCGCTGCGCTGTGCAACAGCGCAGCATTTGAACGGAGTCACTATGCGCGCCATTTTCAGCATCTTAAGCCTAGTCATCGTCGTAGCCGTGGTGGGCCTGCTTGCCAAGAAGCAGTTTTCCCCTGTGTCTGGCGCAGCCATCCCACTGCCAGCGGACTCTGGCGTGGTGCTGCCCGTCACCTCCCCGGGCGCTACACCGCAGCAGCAAAGCCAACAAATTCAAGAACAAGTGAAGAAGTCGCTAGACGCTGCGGTTCAACAACGCGCTGTGCCTGACGCCTACTAACCCTCATGTTTGTTCTCTCTAAATTGGTTGGCTATTTGACGCAACCCCTGTTGTGGGTGTTTGCACTTTTGCTGCTCGGCTTGTTGCTGCAAAACCGCAAGCCGCAGTTTGCGCGCCGCTTGCTGTGGGGTGCGCTGCTGGCCATGCTGTGCATGGGGTGGATGGGGCCGCCCGAGTGGGTGATCAACCGCCTGGAGCGGCAATACGCCGAGATGCCGCTAGACGCTGACCTGAGCGACTATGTGGGCGTGGTGGTGCTGGGCGGGGCTACCGAATCAGGCGCATTGCAACAAGCCCATGTGCAGCCTCAGTTAAACGGTGCCGGTGAACGCATGACTGCGCCCGTGGCCATGCTGCTGCGCCACCCCCATTTGCGCATCGTGTTTACCGGTGGCGAAGGCGCCCTGTTTGGCAGCGGGCCCAGCGAGGCAGATCGGGCCAAAGTCTTTTTTGAAAGCATGGGGCTCACGGGCAAGCAGGTGCAATACGAATCTGTTTCGCGCAACACGTTTGAGAACGCAGTGCTCACCGCGCAGCTGCCCGGCATTGACACAAAACAACGCTGGCTGCTGGTCACCTCGGCCTTTCACATGCCACGCTCTATGGCCACGTTTGAAAAAGCGGCCTGGAACGTCACCGCATATCCGGTAGATTTTTTCACGGGCACCGAGGCAACTTGGACCAACTATTCACTAGGCGGCGGCGCAGGTCGTTGGGAACTGGCCGTGCGCGAGCTGCTGGGCCTGGTGGCTTACCGAATCAAAGGGCGGCTTTAGAACGCAGCCCACGAAGCGGCTTTATTGCAATGCTTCGGCCAGCACCTTGTCAATGCGTCGGCCTTCCAGCTCGACCACGGTAAATTTCCAGTCCCCGCAGCTAATGGCCTCGCCATTGGCAGGCATGTGTCCTGCCACCGCCATGAGCAAACCGCCTAGGGTGTTGTAGCGGCCTCGGTCTTCTTGCGGTAGCTCCTCAATGTCCAGCCGGGCTTTCAGCTCGCCCACGGGCATGGCACCATCGAGCAGCCAGGTGCCATCGGCTTGCTGCGTGGCCCAGGCTTGGTTTTGCGCATCAGGCTTGAGCTCGCCGGTAATGGCCTCTAACAAGTCCAACGGCGTAAGCAGACCCTGCACCACCCCGTATTCGTCCACCACCAGCACCATGCGTGCAGACTTCACGCGAAATTGCTCTATCAGCTCCATGCCGCTCAGGGTCTCTGGCACAAACACAGCGGGCTCTACCATGGGCTCAATCAGCGCGTCATCTGCTAGACCGGGCTTTAACAAGCGCGCCACGCTGACCACGCCCACCACATCGTCCA
The DNA here is from genome assembly GCA_044346675.1 of Rhodoferax sp. GTDB lineage: Bacteria > Pseudomonadota > Gammaproteobacteria > Burkholderiales > Burkholderiaceae_C > Allorhodoferax. Next base: position 5,892 of record JBIIYT010000066.1, read on the forward strand.
GCGAACCACGGCACACCGGATACCAAGAGTGTGTACCCGATTGCGCACCCGCACTGGCATGGGCCAAACTTTGGCCCACGGTGTTGCTCACATCCAACCAGTCAATATCGGAGCGCGGCAGCATCATAGAGGTCAATGGTCGGTCGTCCAGATGAAACACATTGCGCACCATTTGGTGTTCGTGCTCTTCAATGATGCCCGCGTCCACACCCTCTTCTAGGCTGGCAGATATTTCGGCCTCAGTCACAGCGCGGTTATCCGTGGTGTCTATGCGCAGCAGCTTGAGCATGCCGTGGGTGCACACCGACAACAAGCGCACAAAAGGTTTGGCGCCAATAGCGACCCATGTCATGGGGCGCGACACGATGCGCGCCACAGTCTCGGGGTAGAGTTGCCCAATACGCTTGGGCACCAATTCGCCAAACAAGATGGTGACAAAGGTAATCACCGTCACCACCACCGCAGTAGCCGAAATTTCAGCTGCACGCTGCGAAATAGCCAAGGTGGCAGCCAACCACAGAGCCAGCCCATCGCTAAACGCGGCCTCACCCACAATACCGTTGAGCATACCAATCGAGGTGATACCTACCTGCACGGAAGATAAAAATTGGGTCGGGTTTTCCAGCAGTACCAAGGCCGCTTTAGCACCCTTATCGCCCGCTTCGGCCATCGTTTGCAAGCGTATTTTTCTGCTGGCCGTCAAGGCCAACTCGGACATGGCAAACGCGCCATTGAGCAAGGTCAGCAAAACGATGAGTAAAAATTCCATGAAGCCTGAGCGAAAATGAACACATGGCACTTTACCTTATTGGCGATATACAGGGCTGCGACGAGCCGCTAGAACGCCTGCTACACACGGTAGACTTCTCCCCCAGCCGCGACACGCTGTACCTGCTGGGCGATCTAGTCAACCGCGGCCCAGCCTCTGCCGCCGTGCTGCGCCGCCTAATGGGCTATGGTGCTGCTGCCCGCTGCCTGCTGGGCAACCACGACCTGCACTTGCTGGCCATAGCCTGTGGGGCACAAAAAACCTCGCACAGCGACACCTTGCACGGCGTGCTCAGTGCGCCCGACCGGGAGCCCATGCTGCAGTGGCTGCGCCAGCAGCGCATCGCCATGCTCGAAACTGTGGGGGGGAAAGAGCTATTGATGGTGCATGCCGGTGTACTGCCCTCCTGGACTGCGGCAAAAACAATGGCACTAGCACTTGAAGTGGAATCTGTGTTGCAGTCTCCAGACGCTATGGACTTCTTTCGCACCCTGTATGGCAACACCCCTTCTAGTTGGAGCGACGCACTCACCGGCACCGACCGCACCCGTGTCATCGTCAACGCACTCACGCGATTGCGGTTTTGCTCGGCAAACGGCACTATGGAGTTTGATACTAAAGACAGCGCAGCAGCAGCGCCGCCCGGCTATATGCCTTGGTTTGATGTACCCGCAAGGCAAACGGCGAACATTACCGTGGCGTTTGGCCACTGGTCTACCCTCGGCTGGCTAGACCGCACCGATGTACTGGCCATGGACACGGGCTGTCTGTGGGGTGGTGCCTTAAGCGCTCTGCGCATAGAGGCGGGCCAAAGCTGGAACACCGAGCTGGTGCAAGTGCAATGCGCCCGGGTCCAAAATCCCGCCGCCCAAGCTACACTGCTTTGAACAGCGCGGCCACCTTCACCTTGTGCTTGATGTTGGCCGAGATGCTGCGCGTAGCTGGGCGCGCGGTCGCCTCCCATGATGGCACCGCGGTTTGCTCCGCTGCGCTAGGCTCGTAAGGCTTGTCAAAGAACGGGTCTTTGGATGCCGGGGGATTAGTCGAATAATCTTTGCGGGCCGGGCGCCCCTGGGTGCGCCGCTCCTGTGCGCGCTGCAGGTCTTGGGCCGACTGCTCGTACATGCGGTGGCCATCATTAATGCGGCCTTGCTTGCGAATATCGGGTAGGTCTTCCTCAAACTCAATGGCTTCGAGCTCAATCTTGGTTTTGATGAGCTTTTCAATGTCTCCGGCCAAGCGGGCGTCGTTGTTGCCGCCCACAAAGCTCACGGCCAGGCCCGACGCGCCCGCGCGGCCGGTGCGGCCAATGCGGTGCACATAGTCTTCGGCGTTAAAGGGCAAGTCAAAATTAAACACCGCGGGCACGTCTTTGATGTCCAGCCCGCGCGCGGCCACATCGGTACACACCAGCAGGTCGACTTCGCCCTTCTTAAAAGCATCTAGTGCTTTGAGACGCTCGTCTTGGCTCTTGTCCCCATGCAAAGCCGCGGTCTTGAGGCCTTCGCGCTCTAGCGAGCGGGCCAAGCGGGCGCAGCCCAGCTTACTGTTCACAAACACAAAGGCCTGCTTGATACCGCGTTGGCGCAAAATTTGGTGCAACGCGTGGCGCTTGTTGTCCTCGTTCACACTGTAGAAATGCTGCTCTACGGTAGATGCAGTGGCGTTGGAGCGCGCCACTTCGATGGTGACCGGGTTTTGCAAATAGCTGCCCGCCAGGCGCTTGATCTCGGAAGAGAACGTGGCCGAGAACAGTAGCGTAGTGCGCTGCTTGGGCAGGTAGCTCAGAATACGCTGCAGGTCGGGCAAAAAGCCAATGTCCAGCATGCGGTCGGCCTCGTCCAGCACCACGTATTCCACCTGGTTGAGCACGGCGTTTTTGGCTTCAATATGGTCTAGCAGCCGCCCGGGGGTGGCAACCAAAATCTCTACGCCTTTTTTCAGCTCCAGGGTCTGGGGCTTCATGTCCATACCGCCAAACACCACGGCACTTCGCAGGCTGGTGTGCTGGGCATAGAGCTTGATTTGCTGGGCAACTTGATCTGCCAGCTCCCGGGTGGGCAACAGCACCAAGGCGCGCACAGGGTGGCGAGCTGGGGATGTGGAGCTGTTTTCGTGCTTCATCAGGCGGTGCAGCAGCGGCAAGGAGAAAGCGGCTGTTTTGCCGGTGCCGGTTTGGGCGGCGCCCATGACGTCTTGCCCTGTCATGACCACCGGAATGGCCTGGGCCTGAATGGGGGTCATGGAGGTGTAGCCCATATCGGCCACTGCGCGGGCCAAAGGGGCGGCCAGTTGCAGCTGGGCAAAGGCCATGGGCAGCGTATCAGCGCTGAGTTCGGGTACGGGGGTCAATTCAGTATTCAAGTCGGTCATGCATAGCAAAGGTGAGGTGCTATCGATCCGATAGCTGATACGCCCCAAGAGTAGGGACAAAGCCCTATTATCCTCTATTGC
>JBIIYT010000102.1:0-7857 GCA_044346675.1 Rhodoferax sp.
AAAAGGTAGCGCAAGACTTTGCCCAGGCCCACCAAGCCGACCAAAAGTTGGCAGAGGAAGACCGCAGGGGCTACACCCTGCTGCTGGCCATGCGCAGCTGGGAGCTAGACGCCTTTGTGGCGCTGCGCCGCTCGGCTACCTAAGCGGTACAAGCGGGCGGCGTCGGTCGTTCAGGATCATGGCCCAGTGAGTGAATCCATGTATTATGGTTATCAGGGCCCAGCTCCAAAAGTTAAACCCCGCTCCCCTATGAAATCCATCATCGTTCTCTTTCTTTGCCTTCTCGCGGCCCCGTTGTTCGCACAATCTTCCTATCCACCAACATTTAAGGACGCCCGCGTCGAGACCTACCGAAAGATCGGCTCCACCGAGCTGAAGCTTTGGATCTTCGGGGAGTCTGACCCCAAAGCGAAGAAGCCCGCGATTGTGTTCTTCTTCGGCGGCGGTTGGAATTCGGGCTCACCGGCCCAGTTCGAGAATCAGGCCCGGTATTTCGCAAAGCGCGGCATGATCGCCATCACCGCCGACTACCGCGTGAAGTCCCGGCATGGCGTTCAAGTGGTGGAATGCGTGAAAGACGCCAAGGCGGCCATCGCCTGGGTCCGGGAGAATGCAGAGCGCCTCGGCATTGATCCGGGCAAGATTGCCGCATCAGGAGGTTCTGCCGGTGGTCACCTCGCAGCCAGCACCGGCACGATCAGCGGTTTCGGCAGCGACGAACGTCCCAACGCCATGATCCTCTTCAACCCCGCTAGCACGCTCGCTCCTATCACGAGTTGGCAACCCCCAGGGGCCAAGACTGGGCTCAGCGTCGAACGATTGGGCGTGGAGGCACAGGTGATCTCGCCGGCACATCACATCGGCCCACATACGCCGCCGACCCTGATTCTTCATGGCAAGAACGACACCACGGTTCCCTACGCTTCCGTTGTTGCGTTCGAGAGTGTGATGAAAAAGGCAAAAAGGCCGTGCAAACTAGTCGGCTACGACGGTGCGAGCCACGGGTTCTTCAATCGCGGCGAGAATTACCGCAAAACCCTCGCTGAAGCCGACGCTTTCCTTGTCGATCTCGGTTGGATCAAAAAGTGAAGTCCCGACAACCAACAAGCCGAACAAGGCGGTCAACCAGAGCGGCGATTGACCGGTGGTCGGCGCTCGGTTACCTTTGTCGTTGAGGCTGTAAAAACGTTTTTCAAGGATTCCCAGATAGATTGCTCAAACAATCAACGTATCAGCATTGCGTATACGCCGCGATCCCATATGACGGAATGGGTTTCCTCTAAATCACGATGTCCCGGCATGTGCGATGGATTTTTTACAGCCTCGTTAAACCTGCACTATGCGCGAAACTTGGCTGCAACTTCAGCCACACGCTGGCCAAACAACTTAGCAGTATCCAAATCGCCCTGCGGCATTTCTGCGGCGGAAGCGTCAGACGGAGACTGCGCCATGGCTCCTGAAAAAGAGCCTACGTAGTTGATGTCGTTACGCTGCGCTGCCTTGCTGTTGCTGGGCATGAGTGCCGTGCCTACCCAAATGCCACCGTGCTGCATGGCCAGGGTAAACAGGTAGTGCAGTGTGGAGAGCTTGTCGCCATTCATGGTGGCGCTGTTGGTAAAGCCGGCAAAAATTTTGTCTTTCCACGCTTGGCTAAACCATGGCTTGCTAGTGGCATCGGCAAACTTCTTGAACTGCCAGCTCACACTGCCCATGTAGGTGGGCGAGCCCATGATGATGGCATCCGCCGCGCCCAGCGTGGCCCACTGGGCCTCGGTCAGATTGCCGTCGGCATCAATGGCGACCAGCTCTGCGCCAGCACCATCGGCCACCGATTGCGCCATGCGCTGGGTGTGACCATAGCCCGAATGAAAAACCACTGCTACGTTTGCCATATCTCTACTCCTTAGGTATTGAAAAAATTCACACAAAAACAATAAAACTCAAGCGCCACGCTTGGCATCCACACTCCAAGCGCCCGCGCCAAATGCGGTCAGCATAAACAAACCACCTGCAATAGCTACGTTCTTGAAGAACATGATTTGCTGCACCATGACCTGATCGGCCGGCACTGCCCAAAATTGGTGAAAAATCGCGCCCGTTACCAACGTAAAGCCGGCCATAAACAGTGCGGCCCAGCGGGTCTGAAAACCGGCAATTAATGCCAAGGCACCACCAACCTCCACCACAATGGCAAGCGCTGCACCTACCTCGGGCAAGGGCATGCCTTTGGAGGCAATGTAGCCCACCGTACCTGCAAAACCCGCGATTTTGCTAATGCCCGCAGGCAAGAACAACAAGGCCATAAAAAGACGGGCGACCAAAGCGAAGGGGGATTGAAAATTAGCCAACATAAAAAGCTCCTTGAAAAAAACAGTGGGTTAGAAAAATATCAAGCCCGCAGGTCAAACACCAACACTTCGGCGTTGTCTCCATGGGCTAGTTGAACCAGGCTCTCGCCTTCCAACAGCGCCGCGTCACCTGCTGTGAGCTTTACGCCATTGACATCAATTGCGCCACGCAGCAACTGCACGTAGCTCTTTCGATTAGGGTCTAGGGTCAGTTGGGCCGACTGCTGGCCGTCAAACCGACCACTCCACAGCCTAGCGTCTGCGTGGATTTGCACCGAGCCCTGCGCCCCGTCGGGAGAGGCCACTAGGCGTAGTACGCCCTGCTTTTCTTCAGCGCTAAAGGTTTTTTGCTCGTAGCTGGGGGCAATGCCGCGCACATTGGGCTCTATCCATATCTGAAAGAAATGGGTAGTTTGGTCGGGTGCGTGGTTGAACTCGCTGTGCTGCACGCCGGTGCCCGCGCTCATGCGCTGCACGTCGCCCGGCGGAATGCCTTTGACATTGCCCATACTGTCTTTGTGCGCCAAGTTGCCCGCCATTACGTAGCTGATGATTTCCATGTCTTTGTGGCCATGGGTACCAAAGCCGGTGCCGGGTGCAATGCGGTCTTCGTTAATCACTCGCAGGTTGCCCCAGCCCATGTGGGCCGCATCAAAGTAGCCCGCAAATGAAAAGCTGTGGTGCGACTTGAGCCAGCCGTGGTCGGCGTAGCCCCGGTCAGCAGATTTGCGAATGGTCAGCATGGCTTCTAACTCCTGTTGTGTGGTTGCTGATGCATGGGGTGAACTCTAAGTCCCACTGCGCGCTTTGTCTGACAAGGCATTTGATGGCATCATTCAAAATATTTCAACTTAAAAGCCCGCTTCATGCAAACCGCACGCGATGCCCTCACCCCCGATGCCTTAGGCATGTTGCAGTCCATTGCGACAGCGGGCAGTTTTGCCGCCGCCGCCCGCGCCATGGGCATGGTGCCCAGCGCGCTGACCTACCGGGTGCGCCAGATAGAAGATGCCCTAGATGTGCTGCTGTTTGACCGCAGCTCGCGCCAAGCCAAGCTCACCCCAGCCGGGGCCGAGCTGCTGCGCGAAGGGGTGCGGCTGCTGGGCGAAATAGACGCGATGGCCAACCGCGTCAAACGCGTAGCCACGGGGTGGGAGCCCCAGCTCACCATCGCCATAGACACCGTTATCTCCAAAACCACAGTCATGGAGCTGTGCGAGAGCTTTTTCAGCCTCTCCCCGCCCACCCGCATTCGGCTGCGCGACGAGACTCTGTCCGGCACCCTTGAAGCCCTCACCTCGGGCCAAGCCGACTTGGCGCTGGGGGTGGGGCCTGACGCGGTCAACGTGAGCGGCGTGCACATCAAACCCCTGGGCACCGTGAGCTTTGTGTACGCCGTGGCACCCCACCACCCGCTGGCCCAGGCTCCAGAACCGCTGAGTGACGATGTCATACAAGGGCACCGGGCCGTAGCGGTGGCTGATTCGGTGCAACGCGGCGGCGGGCTCACTTTTGGACTACTGGGCGGACAAGACGTATTTACCGTGGCCAGCATGCAGGCCAAGCTGCAAGCCCAGCTGCGGGGCCTGGGCGGCGGCAACCTGCCGCGCTGCATGGCTGACGCATATATATCTAGCGGGCGTCTCGTGGTGAAAAAAACCACCAGGCCCCAGCGCCAAGCCACCATTGGCTACGCTTGGCGCGATGGCAAAAGCGCCACACCGGGGCGTGCCCTGCAGTGGTGGCTCACGCAGCTGGAAAGTGCGGCCACCCGTGCCGCATTGCTAGAGCGGCACCATTAAAGCGACACAAGCTTGTCCTAAAAACATCGCTACAAGGCCGAGAAAACTAGGCCAAAAGCCTGTTTTATAAAAATAGATTTGCGTTTTCGCTCAAGTATTCTGAAAGCAAGTCGTTACCAGTTGACGCATTTGACAGGACACGGGCATGAAACGGGCTCTCTGGGTTTTGCTGGGCACTCTGATCTGCGCATCGGCGCAGGTCTCAGCCACGCCTAACGAAGCCGAACCAGGTGCCGTGGTCACCATTCCTGACAAAGAGCTTGGCAAACTGTGGGTCAACATAGGCGGTTTTTCCAGCCACTTTAGCCGCGACAAGGGCTACAACGAAAACAACGTGGGCTTGGGTGTGGAGTACCGTCTCAGCCCCGATGTGTCTGTGATGGCCGGGCGCTACTACAACAGCGTGCGCAAAAACACCTCCTATGCGGCAGTCAACTGGCAACCTTGGACCCTGGGCGATTGGAAACTGGGTGGCGCCATTGGCCTCATGGACGGCTACCCTGCGCTAGAAAACGGCAACACCTTCTTCGCCGCGCTGCCCATGGCCAGTTGGGAGGGCAGACACATGGGCGTCAATCTAGGGGTGATACCCACCATGCCCAAAATCGATGGCGCCGTCATTGTGCAAATCAAGTTCCGTTTGTAGCTTTTTTGCCCGGCCGATGGGCCGCAGCGTGTATAAAGCAGTTACGCAAAATAACTACTTACCGGAGCCAACACGCATATGACTATTTCAAAACACATCGCCATCGTGGGCGCGGGCATGGCCGCCATCACCTGTGCCAGAACCTTGGTTCAGGCCGGCCACCAAGTCACCGTGTTTGAAAAAAGTCGGGGCGTGGGCGGGCGTATGTCTACCCGCTCCAGCGCCTTTGGCACCTTTGACCACGGTACCCAATACTTCACGGTGCGTGACCGGCGCTTCGTCAAGGCAATGCAAACATCGCCTATGGTGTGCAGACCTTGGAGCGCCAACGCGGTGCAAGTGATGGACGCCCACGGCCACGTGGTCGCCGCAGGCCTGCCCGGGGGCGAACCCCACTGGGTAGCCACCCCGGGCATGAACGGCTTGGTGCGCGCGTGGGCGGCGCCACTACTAGAAGCGCATTGCGTAGAACTGCAAACCCGAGTCACGCAAATCGAGCCCGATGCGCTGCACCCCGATCAGTGGCAACTTCGCACCGCAGGCGCAGATGACAGCGCCCATGTGTACTCCGGCTTTGACGCCGTGGTGCTGGCCATCCCCTCACCACAGGCCGAAGTGCTACTGCGCACCGCACCCGCAGCCAGCGCTACGCTGCTCAAGAAGATAGAACATGTCACCGTGCACCCTTGCTGGACGCTGATGCTGGCCTTTCCGCAAGCCGTGCAGCCGGGCCTGACCACCTTGGGGCCGCAGTGGAATGCTGCGCGCAGCACGCACCACCGCATTGCGTGGCTGGCGCGCGAGTCGTCCAAACCGGGGCGCAGCATCGTTGAGCGCTGGACCGTGCAAGCCAGCGCCCAGTGGTCTGCAGAGCACATACAAGACGACCCAGCCCGTGTGCAGGCCAAGCTACTCAAGGCCTTTGCCGAGGTCACCGGCATACGCGCCGAGCCCGCACACGCTGACACACATCGCTGGCTCTACGCCAAAACCGACAAACCCTTGGGCAAGTCCCACCTGTGGGATGCCAAGGCGGGCATAGGTCTGTGCGGCGACTGGTGCCTGGGCCACCGGGTAGAAGACGCATTTGTGTCGGGGCTGGAGCTGGCACTGGCCATGGCGTGACGGCTAGCCGCTACAGGGGTAGGTTTGCGCCCTCGCCCACGGGGCCGCTGCACGCGGGCTCTTTGGTGGCGGCGCTGGCCAGTTGGCTCGATGCCCGCGCGCACGGCGGCCTTTGGCTGGTGCGCATTGAAGACGTAGACACGCCGCGCTGCATTGCGGGTGCAGACCAGCACCTACTACAACAACTCGCCGCCTGCGGCCTGCACCCCGACCAGCCGCCTGTGTGGCAAAGCCAGCGCAGCGCGCTGTACCAAGCTGCACTCGATCGTTTGAGCCATGAGGGCCTAGCCTACCCCTGCGCTTGCAGCCGCAAAGACATTGAGGCCGCGCTAGCCCACCAAGGCCTGGCCAAGCCGCGCAACGGCGAGTTGGTCTACCCCGGCACTTGCCGCAGTGGCCTGCACGGCCGCACGGCCCGGGCGTGGCGGCAGCGCACCGATGCCGCGCCCGCTTTTGCGCCCACCGTGCAATGGACAGACCGGCGATTGGGCCCCCAAGTGCAAGATGTGCAAACCGAGGTAGGTGACTTTGTGCTGCGCCGCGCAGATGGCCTATGGGCCTACCAGCTAGCTGTAGTAGTGGACGACGCGGCGCAAGGCATCACGCACGTGGTGCGTGGCGAAGACTTGGCAGACAACACGGCACGGCAAATTTTGCTGCAGCGCGCATTGAACCTACCCACGCCCGTATACCTGCACACGGCGTTGGTTCTGGGTGTCAATGGCGAAAAGCTCAGCAAGCAAAACGGTGCACAGGCGTTAGACATCAGCAACCCGCTGGCGGCGCTCAACCATGCGGCTCACACGCTAGGGCTACATCCGCACACCGGCGGTATCTCTGACGCCCTAGCCCACTGGGTCACCCAGTGGCAACCACGGATGGCATGACACCCATCAGCTGTCCAGGTCGGGAGCGTATGCACGGTTCAGGCCCTGAGCGGTCATACAGATTTCTCGATCCAGCTATTCAGATGGGCATCAACCACCCACTGCGGACCCGCACGGTGGGCGGGGTGGCGCAACGGTTAGAAGCCCTAGCCTGCCCATTGATTAGGCATGTGCTGGGCATAGCTTGGCATCACGAGATGCCTTGTCTTTGCATAGGATCGCCAGGCAAAGCTGACCAAGAGCAGACCGAACGAACCGCTAACTATGGCGTAGCCGAGATGAGCTTTGTTTGCCCCAAAGATCAACCTGCCCAAGAAACTCCCAAGCGAGCACAACGTTCCAGAAAATTGGCCATTGCAGTGGATGGTGGCCATCGAGCCCGAAGACAGGACCACCCATGTTTCCCACAGCGGATACAGCGCCAGAACCACCACTCCGATTGCAACCGAGCGGATTTGAGAGGGAGGCGGAGGCTGCTTCATATGTAATTCCAGAGCACTAACACGTGCTCTATAAACGGGTCGATGCTTGATATTGTGGCAGACCCGGCGAAGCAGGTGGACGCTTCATCATGTCCACCAACTAAATGAGATTCAAGTTGGACGAACCAGTCTAATGTCCGGTAACGCCGCAATACAGCGACACAAACTTCTCAAAACCAATCACTCAAAGTTGCAAATCGCCCCGACAAATAAATCAGGCTTGCGGTGCCTCAAAGCTGCGTATCTCTGACAGCACCTCAGCCAGTCCCATTTCTCCTAGCTGCAGCAACCTATCCACCAAATGCTCGGTCAGCGGCTTAAGCGGCTCCAGCACCGCCTTGGTCTCGCTGTACAGGCGCTCGCTTTGGGCTTCCATGAGGCTGCGCGTTTCCTCATCCAATTCACGGCTGGCGCCGGAGCCATGCTTGTCCAGCGAGCCAAAGTTGAGCCGGGTTTTGCGGTACATGCCCATTTCGGCCACCGCGTGGTGCAGTAATTGCGTCACGCGGGTGATGTCGTTGTGCGCGCCGTTGGTGGTGCCGTCTTCGCCAAAAAACAGCTCCTCGT
>JBIIYT010000415.1:0-2650 GCA_044346675.1 Rhodoferax sp.
GCCGGTCAGGTCCAAAGGCTTGAAGGTGCGCGCCACGGTTTTTACGTCGCGGTGCATCTTGGGCGGCTTGCCCAGCAGCACGTTCATGGGCATGTCCACGGGTGACTCTGCACCCTCATCCACCAGACGCAACTGACGCTCTTCGGTGGCAACTCCCACCACCGCAAACGGGCAACGCTCCCGCTCGCACAAGGCCTTGAACTGCTCCAACGACTCGGGCGCAATAGCCAGCACATAGCGCTCTTGGCTCTCGTTGCACCAAATTTCTTTGGGGGCCATGCCACTTTCTTCCAGCGGCACGGCACGCAAGTCAAAGCTTGCGCCACGGCCTGCGTCATTCGTCAGTTCGGGGAAGGCATTGCTCAGGCCACCCGCACCCACGTCGTGAATCGCCAAAATGGGGTTTTGATCGCCTTGCACCCAGCATTGGTTAATGACCTCTTGCGCCCGGCGCTCTATCTCGGGGTTGCCACGCTGCACCGAATCAAAGTCCAGCTCCGCCGCGTTGGCACCCGTGGCCATAGAGCTGGCCGCGCTCCCCCCCATGCCAATGCGCATGCCCGGGCCGCCCAGTTGTATGAGCAGGCTGCCTGCGGGAAATTCGATCTTGTGGGTTTGCCCCGCGTCAATCACGCCCAGGCCACCGGCAATCATGATGGGCTTGTGGTAGCCGCGCTGGATGGTGTCTTGGTCGGAGTTGACCGATTGCTCGTACTCGCGAAAGTACCCCAGCAAGTTGGGGCGGCCAAACTCGTTGTTAAACGCCGCGCCGCCCAAGGGGCCTTCCGTCATGATTTGCAGCGGGCTGGCAATGTGCTCGGGTTTGCCAAAGACCGGAACGCCACTTTGCGGCCACAGTTTGGACACGGTAAAGCCGGTCAAGCCCGCCTTGGGCTTGGAGCCGCGCCCTGTGGCACCCTCGTCGCGTATTTCGCCGCCCGCGCCGGTGGATGCACCGGGGAACGGGGAAATGGCCGTGGGGTGGTTGTGGGTTTCCACCTTCATCAAGATATGGTTGGTTTCGCTATGCTTTTCATAGCTGACTGCGCTAATCGTTGCTGCGCCAGAGGCAGATGTGACTGCTGATTTGGCAACAAACCGCTCCACCTGCACGCCCTCCATCACCGAGGCGTTGTCCGAGTAAGCCACCAGCATGTGCTGAGGGTTTTGCTGGTGCGTGTGGCGAATCATGCCAAACATGCTCTTGTCTTGCGCCACGCCGTCTATGGTGAACTGGGCGTTGAAAATCTTGTGGCGGCAGTGCTCGCTGTTGGCCTGGGCAAACATCATCAGCTCCACATCGGTGGGGTTGCGTTGGAGCGTGGTGAAGGCTTGCACCAGGTAATCAATTTCGTCTGCCGCTAGGGCCAAACCAAACTGGGTGTTGGCGGCCTCTAGTGCAGCTTTACCGCCATGCCGCACATCCACATGTGCCATGGGCGCGGCTTGCAGCACGGTAAACAGGCCAAACGCCTCTTCGCGGCTGAACATGGCGCTCTCGGTCATGCGGTCGTGCAGCAAAGCGGCGGCTTGCTGCAGCTGCTCGCTGCTCAGCGCGGCCTTGGATAGGAGCCCGTTTTTCAGCGTCAAGCGGTATTCCACCAAGCGCTCGATGCGTTTGACGGCAAAACCGCAGTTGTGCGCAATGTCTGTGGCCTTAGACGCCCAGGGCGACACGGTGCCAAACCGGGGAGTCACCACAATCAGCGCGCCGTCCGTGGGGCCAGCGTATGCGTCGCCGTAGGTCAGCAAGGCCGCCAGCTGGGCGTGCAGCGCGGGTGCTGGGGCGGTATCGCTCACCACCAAGTGCACAAAACGGGCCGAAATGCCGTTAATTTTGTCGTTAATGCCTTGCAAGGCGGTCAAAAGGGGTTGTGCGCGAAAACTACTCAGGGCGTTAGAGCCCTCGAATTGGGAAATGTGCAGGGTCACTTTGGTGGCCTATAGGTGGGCTTGGGGCGGTACGTTGAAGTGCTTATGCCGGGCGCTGACTGGGCCACGGCATGAAGCCTGCTGATTTTACCCGGCCTATGGGGTGATATCTAACGGCGGGCCACGGGGATTGACCCATAAAACGCTTGGGCACCAATCCAGACCACTGGCGGTCGTACAGCAACACGTCGCGAACCAGTTCCACAGCACGGTGTGCACAGTAACTAAGAGATTCGGTGGGTGGTTTTTTATTGCTTAGAAATATGGGCTGATCATTTTCAGCAAGGGCGATATGTATGGCTTCCAAGACAAGAGCAATGATGCAGCGCAGACCCCCACAATCAAAAATCCCCAATAAAACCGCTTCTCGGATTTAGAGTACCTTTTATAGTCTTCCTTATTTACCGATGCCACCATTTCATGTCTCCGCGTCATTTGAGCACCCATAGGGTAGGTGCATCATTATCGTGCTTGGCTTCCATATTCCAAGTCCCAACTTTATAGATGGGAGCGACTGCGACACTCGCATCGTTGCGCTTTACATCCTCGTTGGCATAATATGCCATTCGCATCTCCCGCTGAAAGTTCATCATGCCAACCAAAAATGTGGTTCTCACCGACCATCAAGCGCACTTTGTGGATGACTTAGTAACGTCTGGTCGCTACCAAAACGCCAGCGAAGTGTTGCGAGAAGGCTTGCGCTTGATCGAGCGGCGCG
>JBIIYT010000416.1:0-2646 GCA_044346675.1 Rhodoferax sp.
CAGTTTGATTTTTTGGAAGTCGTCGGAGTTGGCGCGGTAGGTGCCCTCGGTCCATGAGCCTGAATCCGCATAGTCGTAAAACATGCGGGGCACCCGCTTTTTAGCCAATACGCGCAGGTCTTCAATGTTGGTAATCACTGGCATGCAAGTCTCCTTTTGTGTGTAGCGCATGGTACGCGGAGCCGCCTAGCCGATGCGTGAAATATGGTGTTTATTGATTGAAATTTTTGGAAACCTTAACTATAAGTTTTGTGCATAAGACATGCTAACAGTCCTGCTGTTGCATAAACGGATAGATGCAACGGATGCCTCGCTGCTTGATTACTGGGGAATTGTGGCACAGCGATAAAACAGCCGTCAAACTGAATTTGCCCCTTGCGAAGCGGGCGGGAGCTACCGTTGAACCCTGCTGCCGGATGGGGTGACGCGCCACCCCTGGCGAAACCCTCTGTTCCTCGGCCACCTCCGTCACGCTGCTGCATCAACGCAAAAAGCCGCCTTTGGGTTTGAAAACGCCACAACCGATCAGCTTGTCGGTGGTCAGCGGTTCCACATAAGAAACTTTCTCTTCAATAACTTTGGTGAGTGGGTGCACCACGTCATAGTCGATCCAGCCTCCCCCTCGGTCGGCAGCACCAAAGCCCCGCTCCAGCACGAGCTTGCCGTCCAAACCGGGTACTTGGTGCACGGTCCATCCTACCCGCTCGGGGTTGGAGCCGAATACGGTGTAATTGCCTTGGCGGTCGAATACAAATACGTACAGGTCTCGGTCGCGAAAAGTGGTTGTGCCCAACGGTTTGTGAAACTCAGTCACCGCCGCTGCCATGCCTTGGGCTTTGATGAAAGCCTGCGCGCGCTGCACAAAGTCATAAGCCTCATCGGCGCTGCCACGGCGCAGCCGAACCCCTGCAACCGCCTGACTCAAACCGCTGGCGCGCTCTTTGAGGTGTTCAGCCGCTTGCAATGCTTCCTCCACCATGGCGGCATTACGTTGGGTGATGTCGTCCAACAACTTAATGGCCCCGGCTATTTCATTGAGCGACAGGCTTTGCTCTGAACTGGACCGAGCGATGGCGCTCACGCCCTCTGCCACCTCTCGTATTCCCTTGACGACTGAACCCAAGGTACCGCTGACCGTGGCAATGCGAGTCACGCCCACGGCAACTTGCTCGGTGCTGCTTTTAATCAGGGTGCGAATTTCGCGGGCAGACTCTGCGCTACCCTGCGCCAGGGTGCGCACTTCGGCCGCCACCACACTGAAGCCACGCCCCGCCTCGCCGGCGCGGGCCGCTTCCACGGCGGCGTTCAGGGCCAAGATGTTGGTCTGAAACGCAATGCCATTAATCACGCCCGTGATCTCGTCCATGCGTTTGGATTGTTCAGCCATTTGGCGCATAGCCTGTTCGGCCACCGCCATGGCCTGCACTCCGGCTTCGGCTTCAATGCGCACACGATGGGCCAGTTGGTCAATCTGCTGTGCGCTGTCGGCATTTTTGCGCACCGAACCGCTTAGCTCCTGAATGCTGGCGGATGACTGCTCCAGGCTTGCCGCTTGAGACTCGGTGCGGTTGGACAACTCGCCTGCGTTTTGGGCCAGTTTTTCACCGGCCGCACCGACCAACACAATTTGGCTACGCACTTGGCCAATAACCCCGGACATACCTTCGTTCATGCGCTCCAAATTTTGGCCAATGTGGGCCAACTCATCGGTGCCCGTAACGGACACCACCTTGGTCAGGTCGCCACGGGAGCCCGCCTGCACCACCTCTTGCAGGGCTGAAAGCGCCTGTGTGAGGCCACAATACAGACTGGCAATGGCGTAGAGGCCAAGTATAAGACATACGCCCACACCAAGGGCCACCCAGCCCAGACCGGTCGGGTGGGGCTGGTACCACCACATGGTGAAAAGCGCGGCGCAAAGCGGCAAGGCCAGCAAGACGACCATTGCCGTCAGTTTGGTTTTGATGCCCAAACGGCTCATCCACTGAACGCCAGGTTTCAAGAGTAGGTCAAGCAAGCGCATCTCATTCATTTTCATGTTCATGTCGAAGCAGATAATTTGGTAGGAAACCCAATCGCCGCCGGCCAAGTTTGGCGCGGTAGGTGCCCTCGGCCCAAAAGCCTGAATCGGCATAGTCGTAAAACATGCGGGGCACCGGCCTTTTTGGCTAATACGCGCAGGTCTTCAATGTTGGTAATCACTGGCATGCAAGTCTCCTTTTGTGTATGTGGCGCATGTTACCCGCAGCGAGTAATTTAGGGCGTGAAATGTGGTGTTGATAGCTTGAAATTTTTGATAACCATAACTATAAGTTTTATGCATAACCATGCATATAAAGAGTATTGGCATGTCCAAGCACTTGTCACTACAGTTCGTTTATTGAAGTCCGCAATTAGCAACCAACGCAGGAACTGCCATGACCCAACGCACCCGTACCGAGCACGATTTTCTAGGCGACAAACAAATCCCCATGACCGCTTACTGGGGCGTGCACACTGCCCGCGCGGTGGAAAACTTCCCCATCTCGGGCACGGCTATTTCGGCCATGCCTGATTTGATTCGGGCCTTTGGCTTCGTGAAAAAAGCCGCCACCCGCGCCAACGTAGAGCTGGGCTGCCTGAGCAAAGAGCGCGGTGACGCTATTC
>JBIIYT010000084.1:0-8344 GCA_044346675.1 Rhodoferax sp.
GCCACGCGCTGCAGGCCGTGGCGCTGCAGTGCATGCAGGGCCGCGATGGCCACGTTGTTAAAGAAGCAAAAGCCCATGGCCTGGTCGCGGCAGGCGTGGTGGCCGGGTGGGCGCACGGCGCAAAAGGCGTTGTCCATCTCGCCCGCAATGACTGCGTCCGTTGCTGCAATGGCTGCACCTGCGGCGCGCAGGGCGGCGTCCCAAGTGAACTGGTTCATAGAAGTATCCGGGTCCACCTGCGCATGGTCGGGGCCGCCAGCGGCCATCTCTTCCAGCAGCCCGTAGGTGAGGCCGCGCAAGGAGGCCACATACAGGTGGTCGTGGGCTAGCTCAATGTCGGCGGTAGAGGCCAGCGGTGCTTCGCACCGGTCCAGCGCGTCGGCCACGCCGCAGGCCAGCAGGCGGTCTTCAATCACGTCCAGCCGCTGGGGGCATTCCGGATGGCCGGGGCCCATTTCATGCTTACGACAGTCGCGGTGGAAAAAATATCCGGTCATAAAGTGTCGGGTTTTCAGAACCCAAACGCCCCAATTTTTAAATTTTCGGTTAACGTCATGCCATGGACGCACAACACAAGCTCAAAACTCTACTCAATCAGCTTAACACGGTGATTGTCGGAAAAACCACCCAGATACAGGACTGCGTGGCCTGCCTGCTGGCCGGGGGGCACTTGCTTATAGACGACGTGCCGGGGGTGGGCAAAACTACCTTGGCCCACGCGCTGGCCCGCACCTTTGGCCTGCAGTTCTCGCGGGTGCAATTTACCTCAGACCTCATGCCTAGCGACCTGTCGGGCGTGTCCATTTACGAGCGCGGCAAAGAGGCTTTTGTCTTTCACCCCGGCCCTATTTTTGCGCAGGTGCTGCTGGCCGATGAGATCAACCGCGCCAGCCCCAAAACGCAAAGCGCGCTCTTGGAGGCCATGGAAGAAAAGCAGGTCACTATTGAGGGCGAAACCCGCCCCCTGCCCCAGCCCTTTTTTGTGATTGCCACGCAAAACCCGCTAGACCAGGTGGGCACCTATGCGCTGCCCGAGTCGCAGATGGACCGCTTTTTAATGCGCATATCCCTTGGCTACCCCGACCGCGCTGCCGAACGCGAACTGCTGCAAGGCGGCGACCGGCGCACTTTGGTGGAGCAGTTGCCCAGCCTGTTGTCGCTGCAAGAGCTGCAAGCGTTGCAGGCGCAGGTGCTAGCTATTCACACCGCGGGCCCCTTGCTGGACTATGTGCAAGACCTGATAGCGGCCACCCGCTCGGGCCAGTGGTTTTTGCAGGGCTTGAGCCCACGCGCCGGTATTGCCGTGGTGCGCGCAGCCAAGGCGCAAGCCCTGCTGGCCGGGCGCGACTACGTGGCCCCAGACGACGTGCAAGCCGTGCTGCCCCAAACCATTGCGCACCGGCTGATTCCCGTGGGCGATGCAGGGCGTGGCGCGGTGGAGCAGGTGCGCGCCATGGTGCACGCAGTGCCCTTGCCTTAAAGCCTAGTGGCTGAAGCACTACGGCCCATGCAAGCCGCGCCCTTGGTTTATGACCCCCTGCACCCGCTGGCCTACCTGCGTGCGCGGGTGCAACGCTTTTGGCTCAACCGCCACACCCTGCGCGACAGCACCGAGCTGACCCAACGCAACGTCTACATACTGCCCACCCGTGCCGGGCTGATGCTGGGGGTGACCCTGATGGTGCTGCTGGTGTCTAGCATCAACTACCAGCTCAACCTGGGCTATGTGCTCACCTTTTTGCTAATGGGCTGCGCGGTGGTGGGCATGCATGTGAGCCACAGCACCCTGCGTGGGCTGGCCATGCATTTAAGCCCCCCGGAGCCGGTGTTTGCGGGTGACAACGTAAGCTTAGCCATTCACCTGGCCAGCAAACGCCGCAGCATGCGCTATGGCGTGGGTTTGGCGGTGCTGGACACCGCGCAGTGGAGCTGGACCGATGTGCCCGCCCAGGGCAACTCCACCGTGCACATTGCCTTCAAAGCGCCACAGCGCGGGCTGCACCATCTGCCTGCCCTGACTGCGCAAACGCTGTACCCGCTAGGCTCCTTCAGGGTGTGGACGGTGTGGCGCCCTGCCGCACAAGTGCTGGTCTACCCCCGGCCCGAGGCCCACCCGCCCCCTTTGCCACCTAGCCAAGCCGCAGCGGGCGGGGCCGTGAGTACGCAGCCCAACAGCACGGGCGAGTTTGACGGCGTGCGCGCTTACCGCCGGGGCGACCCGCTCAAGCTGGTGGTGTGGAAAAAAGCCGCCAAAGCGGACGAGCTGGTGAGCCGCGATGCGCAGCAGGCGCACCGCTCGCAACTCTGGCTGGACATTGCGCACAGTGCTGGTGCCAAGGGGCTAGAGCACCAGCTTGAGCGCTTGTGTGCATGGGTGTTGCTGGCTGAAAAACAGGGCTTGAACTACGGTTTGCGCCTAAGTGGGCGCGAGATTGCGCCTAGCAATGGCGAGGCGCACAAGCGTACATGCCTGCAAGCGTTAGCGTTGCACTAATGCGGCCTCCTACCACTATGACAAGCTCTACTGCGTTCACACTTCTTTTTCGGGCGTGTGTGCGGGCGAGGTCACAGGCCGACGCGGCGCTCTGCCCCGCGGCTGTCCTCCGCCCTGCGGGCTCCCCCTTTATGCCGCTGCGCAGAGCGCCACGCCGACCTGTGACCGTGACCGGGTTTGGCGTTCCACCATCGCGCACAAACTTGGTTGGTTGCCGCAGTGGCTGGGGTATGTGGCGTAGCGAAGTAAAGGAGGAGCCGTCGACCCTAGGTCGACGCGGGGGACATTCGCGAAGCCACATACCCCAGCCACTGCGGCGCGCTGAATAACCCCATGCTGCACACGCTCAAACACCTCCCCCGCGAAGCACGCGACACGCTGTTTCTATTGGGCGTAATCGCTTGGATTATTGCGCCCCAAGTCAACACACTCCCCGTGTGGTGCAGCACCATGGCCTTTGCCATTTTGCTGTGGCGCAGTTGGATTACTGTCCAAGGGCTGACCCTGCCTTCGCGCTGGTGGCTCTTGGCGCTGCTGGTGCTGGCCACATCTGCCACGCTATTTACCCACCGAACCATCTTCGGGCAAGCGGCTGGGGTCACCTTCATCGTCGTTCTGATGGCACTCAAAACGCTGGAGATGCGCGCGCGGCGCGATGCGTTTGTGATCTTCTTTCTGGGCTTTTTCACCATGCTCAGCAACTTCTTTAGTTCGCAGAGTTTGCTCACCGCGGCATCTATGCTGGTGGCGCTGCTGGGGCTGCTTACCGCGCTGATTAATAGCCATATGCCGGTGGGCCGCCCGCCGCTCATGCAGGTGGCCAAAACCGCTAGCTGGATGGCGCTGCTGGGCGCGCCCATCATGCTGGTGCTGTTTGTGCTGTTTCCACGGATGGCCCCGCTGTGGGGCGTCCCGTCGGACGCCAACCGCGCCCGCAGCGGCCTGAGCGAGCGCATGCAGGTGGGCACGATTGCCAGCCTGGCGCTAGACAGCAGCGTGGCGATGCGCATCAAGTTTGACGGGCCGGTGCCCCGCCAGAACGATATGTACTTTCGCGGCCCGGTACTCTCGTCTTTTGATGGGCGCGAATGGCTGCCCCTGCGCTCTGCTTTTCCACCCAACCTACAACCCGCTACCAACCTGCAAGTGAGCGGCACACCCGTTAGCTACCAAGTCACGCTAGAAGGCAACAACCGCCCGTGGGTCTTGGTGCTAGACGCCACCCCCGAGCAGCCCGAGCTCACGGGCTTTAAAACCATGATGACGCCCGACTTGCAGTGGCTGGCCAACCGCCCTGTGGGCGAATTGGTGCGCTACCGGGCCCAAAGCTACCCCACATTCAGGCATGGCCCTCGTGAGGGCGTGGTGGGTCTGCAAGACTATGTGGATCTCCCACCCGGCTTTAACCCGCGCACCCAGCAACTGGCATCTGAGATACGCCGAGACGCACGCTATGCCAATGCGGACGCCACCACGCTAATGGGTGCCGTAATGCAACGCCTGCGCACCGGGGGCTACACCTATACGCTAGAGCCAGGTCTGTTTGGCACCCATACGGCCGACGAGTTTTGGTTTGATAAAAAGGCGGGGTTTTGCGAGCACATAGCGTCGTCGTTCGTGCTGCTCATGCGTGCACTGGACGTGCCGGCCCGGGTGGTTACCGGTTACCAAGGTGGCGAAAACAATGCGGTAGACGGCTTTTGGACCGTGCGCCAAAGCGATGCCCACGCCTGGGCCGAGGTGTGGGTGGCGGGCACGGGCTGGGTGCGGGTAGACCCCACCTCTGCCGTAGCCCCGGGGCGCACTGGCAGCTTCCAGCGCCTAGAGCCGCCCAGCAATGTATTTACCCAAGCCATAGGCGCGGTGAACCCTGCGTTTGTTTTGAACTTGCGCGCGGTGTGGGAGGCTGCCAACAACCGCTGGAACCAGTGGGTGCTGAACTACACCCAAACCCAGCAGCTCAACCTACTACGCAACCTAGGGTTCGAATCCCCCAGTTGGCAAGACCTTGCCTATGTACTCATTGCGGTAGTGGTCTTGGTGAGCCTGTGCGGCGCAGCGTGGACGCTGTGGGAGCGCCACCGGCAAGACCCGTGGCTGCGGCTACTGCATGGAGCCACCCAGCACGTGCAACGCGCAGGCTTAAAGCCACCGCCGCAAGCGGCCCCCCGCCAACTGGCGGAGTTGCTACAAGCCCATTACCATAGTGACCCCCTCTTAAACCAAGTATGCAACTGGCTCTTAAAGCTTGAAGCTTGGCGCTACGCACCCCCACACCCTGCAAAAGCCCAAACACTGGGTACACTGCAACGCGAATACCGGCAACTGTCGTGGCCGCAAGGACCGTCCTCCTCTTGATCTCTATCGCACTGCGTTCTTTGTGAAAAATACTCTTCGCCTCCTTTCTCAACTCTCTCTCGCTCTACTTTTTGCAAGCAGTAGTGCAGTCAACGCATGGGCTACGAGCAAAACATCTGCGGGCTACAAACCCACTAAGGCACACGCCAAAGCAGCGAAAAAGCGGCCCAGCCCTGCACACCACGAAGGCCCGCGCTATGCAACCCGGCCCGAAGTCATGCAACTGGCGGACGACATTGCTCAGCGCCGCAACCTAGACCCCCAGTGGGTGCGCCAGACCATGGGCCAGGCACGCTACATGCCAGGCATTGCCCAAGCTGCAACCCCCCCTGCCGTGGGCACCCCCAAAAACTGGGCGCTGTACCGCAGCCGCTTTATTGAACCCATACGCATCAAAGCAGGGGTGAAGTTTTGGCAAGCCAACCGCGCAGGCTTGGAGCGCGCTGAGCGCGAAACCGGCGTGCCCGCACAAATTATCGTGGGCGTAATAGGTGTGGAAACCATTTATGGCCAGCACACCGGCAACTACCGGGTGATAGACGCGTTGTGCACATTGGCGTTTGACTTTCCCACCGCCCACCCCCGTGCGAGCCAGCGCGCGGCCTTCTTTTTGTCTGAATTGGAGGCCTATTTAGCCCTCACCCAGCGCACCGGCGCAGACCCTCTGGCACTGCGCGGCAGTTACGCAGGCGCTATGGGCTTGCCCCAGTTCATGCCATCGAGCTGGAACAAATACGCGGTGGACTTTGACGGCGACAAACGCGTAGACCTGTTTCACAGCGCCGACGATGTGATTGGCTCGGTTGCCAACTACTTCAAAGCCTTCAACTGGAAACCCGGCATGCCCACGCACTACCCGCTGCAGTTCGACAGGCAAACGCTGGACATGCCCACCCTGATGGCCCCCGACATCTTGCCCACCTTTACCCCAGCAGCCTTTGTTGCCAAAGGTGTGGTGCTGGAGGGCCCGGCCCTAGAGCACCCCGGCCCCTTGGCCCTGATAGAGCTGCAAAACGGCGCCAACGCACCGCTTTATCTTGCAGGCACAGAAAACTTCTACACTATCACCCGGTACAACTGGAGCAGCTACTACGCCTTGGCCGTCATAGAGCTAGGGCAAGAGGTGGCGGCCGCAGTTGCACTAGCAGACCTTGTAGTAGACCGTTCTAAAGCACCCCAATAGACCATGCCTGCCGCGCCGCAAATGACAACCGCAGACCTGTCGGAAGAGAGCGCCACAGTCGCCTTACTACGCGCGGCCATTGGCCCGGTCAACACCAAGTCCTACCTCGCGGTGTTCACCCAGTTTGACATGCTAGAGCGCTCGGGCGTGAGCTGGAACTGGGCCGCTGGTTTGTGCACCTTGAACTGGATGGCCTACCGCCAACTGTGGAGCGCCGCACTGGCCTACGCCGGGGCGGTGGTAGGTGCCATATTGCTCATCTTCGGCATTGGGCGCTTGGTCTTTCAGTTCTCCGAAGGGGTAGAGCTAGGCCTGCTGCTGGCTTTTGCAATGGCCGCAATTGCCATACCCGGCCTGTATGGCAACGCACTCTTGTACGCCGCCACCCGCAAAAAAATGGCAGCTGCACTGGCCAACGCCCCCACCGTGCCCGAAGCCTGCGCCCTGCTAGCGCGCCGCGCGCCTTCGCGCCTGCGTTTGCTGCTGCTGGCCTTGGTCAACGTGGCGGTGATTGGCGCTGCAGTGGCGGGGTATGTAGAGTTTCCGCACATGGGGCGCTCGGCCAGCAGCCCGGTGAAAGCGGTGGAGCCGACCACGGAGCCCAAACCCGCGATACCTGCTACACCCGCCATCCCCCCGAGCACTCCCATCGCTGCAGAAGCATCTGTTTTGCCCGCCGCGCCTACTAGCCCAGCAGCGCCTACCGTAGCCCCCGCCGTTGCCCCTGCAGCAAGCGGCGAGAGTACGGCACCCACGGTACAAGCTAGCCCAGCAGTTCCCGAAAAACCAGCCGCAGTGTCTGTGGCTCCTGTAGCAGCGCCTGTAGCAGCTACCACTCCTGCGCCCGCCGCGCCGACTCCAATGGCCGCACCCGCACCAATACCCGCCGAGCCCGCGAAAGTTGTAAAACCTAAAGCCAAGCAAGACAAGCCTGCTGCCCCTGCCAAAGCAACACCGGAGTCCCGCTATTACGTCAATGTCGGTTTGTTTGCCGATGCCAATAACGCGCTTAACACCTACGTCAAGTTAACTGACGCAGGGCTAGCCGCCACCAAGCAAGAGTTCAACACCTCCAAAGGCAAGCGCACCCGGGTGCGCTTGGGGCCTTTTGACACAGAAGGTCAGGCGATAAGCGCCATAGAGAAGGTACGCGCGCTGGGCCTAGAGGCCATCATCGTGCGGCCAGAAAAACCCTGATCACCAGCCACGAAGGCCGGCTAAGCAAGCGCCGCACTCTCAAACATCGGGTGCAGGGTATCCACCCAAGCATCCACCTCGGCCTCGTTCACGTTCAGGTAGCTCAAGCAAGCCGCACCATACTGCACCCATTCTTTTTGCTCCTGCACGCCCTCGTGCATGGCTACAAAATGGTCGGCTACCAGCACCATGGCCACCAGCGTGCGGGCCTCGGTGGGGATGTTGGCATCTTGTAGTACCGTGAAGTCGTGGTGCAGGCGCACGCCCACTGAGATGATAGGCGGCAACCGCCAGGTCTTGGCCACAATGGCCCCCACCACCGCGTGGTCGGTACGGTGGGCAGCATTCTCAGTCTGGGTAAAGCTGCGGTCTTGGCGGGCCAATGCCTCGGCCAAAGTGCCCGAGTAGCCTTTGAGCCCCTGCAACATCACCGGTATGCCCACATGGCAAAACAGCCCGCAGGTGTGCGCAATGTCGGGGTCCACACCATACAACTGGCGCGCTATGAAGCCCATGGCCATAGCGCGGCGCGAAGAGGTTTCCCAAAAATGCTCCAGCAGAGGCGACTGAATGCGAATAGCGTTGCGAGTTAAAAAGCCGGTAAGGATATTGATGGCCTGCCCCGCCCCCAGCATGGCCACAGCCTCGGCCACCGTAGCGGCTGGGCGCGAGCGGGTGTACAAAGGGCTGTTAGCTATGCGAATGAGCGACGCGGCCATGGCCACATCGCCACTGGCAATGCGAGCAATAGCCGCCGGATCGGGGTCGCCTTGGTTGACTTCTTTGCGCAGCTGGGCCAAGAGGTCAGGGCAAGGCGGAATAATGATGTCGCGCACCGGCCCCTGCGTGCGGGCAAGCTCTAGTTCGCGGTCAATGTCGGCAACTTTCATGCGGCATCCTTCGGCTTGCGCAGGAGTTCTAATCCGCCGAAACCAAAAATTCCCGGCTGATGTGCAAGCCCAAATCATTCACCCGGTCTAAAAACTGGGTGAGGTAGGCGTGCAGGCCCGTGGCCAAGATTTCGTCGATGCGGCCGTACTTCAGCTCGGCGCACAGCTTGCCTGCGCGGCGTTGGGTTTCGCTCTCGGGGTTGTTGGCTACACGCACTAGGT
>JBIIYT010000449.1:0-2640 GCA_044346675.1 Rhodoferax sp.
GTATCCATCAGAGGATCCAACCCATGCAGGGGTGGTTCTTCCTGATTGACGGCTGTTTTATCGCTGTGCCACAATTCCCTAGCAATTAAGCAGGGAGGCATCCATTGCATCTATCCGTTTGCGGGGTTATCGGGGGAATTAGGCGGGGATATTAGCGGTCGGATTTAAGGTCACGGATTCAGGTTGAGCTTAATGAAAAAATTTCCCCTCTTCATAAAATTCATTACTTAGATACTCTCTCGACTGTAAATCCTTCTTTACGTAATTTTTCTAACAACCCATTTTTTCCAACCAAATGCCCCACTCCGACAACATAAAACATGGAGTTGTATTTGGTTAAATTATCTAAAATTCTAGGTATCCATATATCATTTCTGGGGTACATGGCACACATATTCAAAATATTCATATATTTAAATGCGGTTTTATCGCCAATGTACTGATCGAGTTTTTCGAGATCGCCCACTTTAACTGCATCCTTAACCAGCTTAACATGTACCATAAAGCTAGTGTTTTTCTTGCTTTCGTTGAACGTGCTTTCTAAAAGTGGGGTGGTGAGGCCTTGCGCATCACACCTGTCCCAGAGCGTGTTGCGCTCATGCGCAAAATCCAAGCTCACAACGGGTTTGCGAAGCCCCTCTAGGGCAACTAAATAGGCCCACCCTTTGTCGCTTGAGGGATTCTTCGAAGGTGAACTTTTTGCTTCAGAAAAAGCACTCACTACACCCACTGCCATGAGTGGGTCTAGTTTATTAAACCACTCTGAGTTCCATTTAACTCCGTTTGCCAATTGGACATCACGGAAATCGTTGTTGATCGCCGTCCATAAGTGTTCTGGAATACGAGACCGAAGCGGGCGTTCTTGATGGTCGTTTATATTAAGTCTTTCACCTTCAGCTTGGTTTACCTCAAAACCTAGTGCATCGATGTTATAGACAATATCCTTAATATTTTGTGGGAGCTTTGTTATGCCCAATGAGTTGTAGTGCAACTCTCCCACCACATATACTACTGATGAATCTTTTTTTAGTATCCAAAATGGAATTTTGGCTTCGCTAAATGTGGGTTTGCATCCGTACAAGAATAATATGATTATCAGGCTAAATGCTTTTTTATGGATTTTCATTGTTTTGATATCGCTGAAATGTGGGGCCATATCCTAGCCAGCTGGTTGGGAGGCATTATTGGTCAAGTCATAAATATACATTGACGGGAGGCTGTGAAATATATCTACAGCCTCCCATAGACTTATTTATAGTTACCCAATGCATTAGGGTGAGACACCCAATGAAAAAGTGGATTCTGGGTCTGGTCCAACCCCACCGGGCGCAGGTGCAGATGGTGAATTGTTTGCTCCCTGCCCCTCAGCTGTGCTGGTGGTGCCAGGAGCGCCCTCTACCGTACTGAGCTGACCCAAAGGCCCAGTACTAGGGTTGTCTTGGAGATGAGCCCCGAACAATCCTACTGCGGCTGTGGCGGCCATTCCCAAAGGCGATGTAGACCATGCCCAGTATGACTTCCATGTGGTGGAGGACGACACCTACAGCCACATCGCCCGCCACCACGCCACGCGGCTGTGCGCGCTAGACGGCTTGCAGCGCACCATCTACGTGATCGGCTTTGCCAAGATACTGGCACCCACCTGGCGCGTAGGCTACCTGGCCGCACCCACCGCGCTGGTAGAGCGCTTGCTGGACACCAAGCGCTTGTCCACCCTCACCACGCCCACGCTCTTAGAAAAAGCGCTGGCCTGGTGCATAGACCAAGGCCAACTGCGTCGCCACGCCCAGCGCAACCGTACCCAGCTAGAGGCCGCCCGCACCCGCAGCGTGAAGCTGGCCTTGGCGCACGGCTGCACCTTTGCCGCAGAGCCGGTGGGTTTGTTTGGCTGGGTAGACACAGGCGTAGACACCGACACGCTAGCCCAACGTATGTTGGACGAAGGCTACCTGCTCGCCCCCGGCGCTTTGTTTCACGCAGGGCGCGAGCCCAGTAGCTTGATGCGCATTAACTTTGCTACTACGCAGGACGCGCAGTTTTGGGAGGTGTTTGGGAGGTTGAGGGAGGAGCAGGGGTAGGGCGCCTAGCGGCCTGTGTATTTGCAGCGTCAGCAGCATCCAACCGGTCTAGCACGGCTAGCGCCTTCTTCACATCACCCGTGGCGGCCAGGGCGCTGAGCTGCTCCACCAGTTTGTTCATCGAGAGGCCCCGGCTTTGGGCCAGCGTTTTGAAACCGCCCAGCCCACTATCTGTGGTGGCTAAATGCGCATCATTGCATTCATCAAGCACAGTGCCGATATCCACCGCATCCTCAATCACATCGGGGTGGAGTCGCAGCCACCGCATATCGCCCCGGCGCTGAGGGAGGACTGGGATGCGAAGGCGGGTGAGGGGGGGCGAAGTCGCACCCGATTGGGACTTGGCCGTACAACCAGCGCACACGCAGCGGCTGCACTATGGAAGGCCTTCGTCGAGCCAAACCACTGAAATCAAGGGCGCTTGGATGCCCTAAACCCAGTATTTTCCAAATCAGGTATGAGTCTGAGCGTTGGGTGATTCGGTAGTTTGAATCAGGCGGCAGTTTTGGGTCGTTGGTTAAAGGAATCAAAGAGTTTAAGCCTAGCCACATTCATGGCCGTT
>JBIIYT010000418.1:0-2635 GCA_044346675.1 Rhodoferax sp.
GCAAGACCGCCGTACCGAGCCCTTGTGCGCAGACTTGCGCGCGCAAGGTTTGGCGCAAACCATTCAGGCCAAAACAGGTTTGCTGATTGATGCCTATTTTTCTGGCACCAAGCTCAAGTGGTTGCTGGACAACGTGCCCGGCGCACGCCAGCAGGCTGAAAACGGCGAGTTGGCATTTGGCACGGTAGACAGCTGGTTGCTGTGGAACCTCACAGGCGGTGCAGTGCATGCTACGGATGTGAGCAACGCATCGCGCACCATGCTCTTTAATGTGCACGCTAACCAGTGGGATGCGGAGTTGCTGCGCGCGCTAGACCTCCCGCCCAGTCTGCTGCCGCAGGTCTTGCCTTCGAGCGCGCTGTACGGTGAGGTGCTGCCCGAGTTGCTTGGCAGCGCCATACCGATTGGCGCAGTGGCGGGGGACCAGCAAAGTGCGCTGTTTGGCCAGGCTTGCTTTGATGCGGGCATGGTCAAAAACACCTATGGCACGGGCTGCTTCATGCTCATGCACACCGGCAGCACTTTTCAAACCTCGCACAACGGCCTGCTCACCACCAGTGCTGCGCAAACTACTGCGCTACCGGAATTCGCCATTGAGGGCAGTGTGTTTGTGGGCGGCGCGGTGGTGCAGTGGTTGCGTGATGGCTTGCACGCTATTACTGATAGCAGCCAAGTGCAGGCGCTGGCGCAAAGCGTGCCAGACAGTGGTGGGGTGGTCATCGTGCCCGCATTTACTGGGCTGGGTGCGCCCTACTGGAAGCCCGATGCGCGGGCCAGCATTACCGGCTTGACCCGGGGCAGCACGGTGGCGCACATTGCACGCGCTGCATTGGAGAGCATTGCTTTCCAAAGCGCGGCCTTGCTGCAAGCGATGGGGCGCGACGCCAGTGCCAACGGTGGCGCAGCAGTGACAGAGCTGCGGGTAGACGGTGGGGCTTGTGTGAATGACTTGTTGATGCAGTTTCAGGCCGACCTGCTGGGCATCCCCGTGGTGCGTCCATTGATTACCGAGACCACGGCACTGGGCGCGGCCTATTTGACTGGATTGGCGACGGGGGCCTATCAAAGTAAGCAGGAACTCGCAGCTCTGTGGAGGCCAGAACGGCGCTTCTTGCCAGCAATGGCCCCTAACGATGTACGCGAGCACCTACAACGTTGGGAGCACGCAGTGCAACAAACCGTTTTGTGAGGTTTATCTATTCGGGTTGTTAGTCAATGCCTATCTTGCATGAAGGTTGGGTTGGGCGGCTTGTGGCGCCTGCGGGTTTCTACGTATAATCATGATCTTTACAAAAGTGTCCATTTGTAAATCTGCGTTTGCACTGCTTGTAATATGAGTTTTACATCATGTCTAAACCGGCCAGTGTGCAAATGGACTACTTAGAAGATGGGTTAGAGCTTGATGCCAAGCCGTTGACGCACGAAGAAGCGATTCTGTTGCGCCCAAAGATTGTTGGTATCTCCCCTTGGGGAGTGCTCGGCGTGCAGGGGTTGGCTGGCTTGTTGTTGGTTCTGCTGGTGTGGGGGCTGACGAAGCAGGTGGCGTGGAGTGTTTCCGCTGGCTACGGTGTATTGGCGGTGGTTTTGCCTGCCATGTTTTTTGCGCGCGGCTTGATTCGTGGGCGCAAAGCGTCCACGGCATCTCAGGCGCTTGCCGGGGTGTTTTTTTGGGAAGCTGTCAAGATTGTCTTGACATTGGTGATGCTGGTGCTTGCACCTAAGGTGGTGTTGAATTTGAATTGGCTGGCATTGTTGGCCGGCTTTGTGGTGACGATGAAGGCGTCTTGGTTGGCCATGTTTTGGTTACACAGGCGCAAAGCTTCTCTCGCTGTGTATTGATTATTTCGACTAACTGGTACTTATGTCTGCTGCAGAAGCTCTTGGAACAAGCGGTCCAACCGCTGGTGAATACATTCAGCACCATTTGCAACACTTGCA
Organism: Rhodoferax sp.; assembly: GCA_044346675.1. Taxonomy (GTDB): domain Bacteria; phylum Pseudomonadota; class Gammaproteobacteria; order Burkholderiales; family Burkholderiaceae_C; genus Allorhodoferax. The sequence goes on from JBIIYT010000418.1 coordinate 1,939, forward strand.
AAAAGATTTTTCTTTTCAAAATGTGAAGCAAACCAGTATTGTTGACTTTAGTCTTTTCAACTTCGACTCCCTGTTGTTCTCCGTTGTTTTGGGTGCTTTGGGTTGCTTTGTGTTGTGGCTTGCTGCGCGCAAAGCGACTTCGGGTGTGCCGGGGCGCTTTCAGGCGGCTGTTGAAATATTGTCCGAAATGGTGGAAAACCAGGCCAAGGGCGTTATTCGCAATGCCACAAGTCGCAAGTTGATTTCCCCCTTGGCGCTCACGGTGTTTGTTTGGATTTTCCTCATGAATGCCATGGACATGTTGCCGGTGGATTTGCTGCCTTTGGCTTGGCAGGCGGCCTCTGGTGATGCGCATGCTTATCTGCGTGTTGTTCCTACCGCTGACTTGTCTACCACGCTGGGTTTGTCTTGTTCTGTGTTGTTGGTCTGCGTGTTTTACAACATCAAGATCAAAGGCTTGGGTGGCTGGGCGCATGAGTTGATTGCTGCGCCGTTCGGTGACCACTGGGCGCTGTATCCCATTAATTTCTTAATGCAGATGATCGAATACCTTGCCAAGACGGTGTCGCACGGTATGCGGTTGTTTGGCAATATGTTTGCAGGTGAGTTGGTGTTCATGTTGATCGCCCTGATGGGTGGCGGCTGGGCACTCTCGGCAACGGGTGTTGGCTTGGCTATTGGCCATGTCATCGCCGGA
>JBIIYT010000417.1:0-2635 GCA_044346675.1 Rhodoferax sp.
TGACCGGCGCCAAGCGCGACGATTTGCAAGCCGCCATGGCCTTGATACGCAAAGAGATGACGGACTTGCCTTTGACCTTTGACAACTTTCGCGACTAAGGTAATCCAACACACCCATGAAAACCACCGCCTTTCTCACAACGCTTTGCCTAGCTTTGTGCGGCTTGGCCCATGCGCAGAGCGTGGCTTTGTCGGGCATGCTGGGTGGCAAGGCGCTGCTCATTGTGGACGGCGGCCCACCCAAGACGGTGGCGGTGGGCGACACCTTCAAGGGTGTGAAGGTGGTGTCCACCCAAGGGGATGAAGCGGTGCTGGAGATCGAAGGCAAGCGCCACACCGTGCGCGTGGGCGAGGCACCTGCCAGCGTGGGTGGAGGGGGTACGCAAGGGGGCGGCAGGATAGTGTTGAGTGCGGGCCAGGGCGGGCACTATTTCACCCAAGGCCAAATCAACGACCGCACGGTACAGTTTGTGGTGGACACGGGGGCTACGTCCATCGCCATCAGCACGGCGGATGCCGAGCGCATTGGGCTGAAGTACAAATCCGGCGAGATGATTCGCATGAGCACTGCAAACGGCATTATTCCCGGCTGGCGCATGCAACTGGCGTCGGTGCGGGTGGGTGATGTGGTGGTGTACGGGGTGGAAGCGATTGTGTCGTCTGGCTCCATGCCCTATGTGCTGCTGGGCAATAGCTTTTTGTCGCGCTTTCAAACGACCACCAACAACGGCCAAATGGTCTTGGAAAAGCGGTATTGAAAGACGGCCCAGCATGAGTTTGAGCGTGCGCAACGAAAACGAGTACGAAGACCTGCTAGCGCTGTGGTCTGACTTGGAGTCGGGCTTGGGCATTATCTTGGGCAGCCCCGCCAGTACCCAAGAGTTTGCAAAACGCGTGCTGCAGTACGACCGCTGGATGCAAAGCCTGGTGCAGCGCGATGCCGATGTGGGGCTGTATGTGCTGTTTCAGCTGGCCAGCAACTCGCCCGTGGGCTACAGCGCTTCGCACGCCTTGGTGTGCTCGGTGCTATGCCACCTGATTGGCAAAGACCTGGCCCTGCCCCCCAAAGAGCGCGACAGCCTGGTGCACGCGGCCTTCACTATGAACATTGCCATGACCAGCGTACAAGACACACTGGCCAAGCAGGTAGACAAACCTACGCAAGCCCAGCAAGACATGATTCGCGCCCATGCGGTCAAAGGCGGCACCATGCTGGCCAACCTGGGTGTGGCCGATGATGACTGGATAGACATTGTGTGCCAGCACCATAACGATGCCCCCAACGATGTGCCGCTGGCCGAGCTTGCTCCTGCTGCCCGCTTAACGCGCATTTTGAAAGTGGTAGACCGCTATGCAGCCATGATTAGCCCGCGCGCATCGCGTTTGGGACGCAGCGCTAGCGAATCGGCCCGCTCTGTGATGGCTGAGGTTTCAGCAGACACGGATGCCATTGGACAGGCCTTGGTGCATTGCGTGGGGCTGTGTCCGCCGGGCACTTTTGTGCGGCTGGAAAGCGGGGCTTTGGCCATTGTGGTGCGGCGCAGCGAGTCGCTCAACCAACCCTTTGTGGCCGTGCTCAGCCGCAGCACCGGCGAGCCACTGCCGGCCCCCCTGCTGCACAGCACCGCCAGCCGCGCGCCACGCATTGAAAGCGCGCTAGAAGTATCCAGCGTGCGCACACGGCTGAACCACTTCCAAATATTGCGCTTAGGCGCATACGCCGCGCAACAGGGCTAGTGCAGGGGCGATGCCTGCATAGGGCCTTGCCTATCCGGCCTTCTTTTGGCCCAGCTTAGATTCTGTGCCCTGCACCAAGCGCGACAAGTTGGGGCTGTGGCGCCACACCAGCAAAGCCCCCATCAGCACTAAGCACACCAACACGCTGCCATCCATCACCCACGCCACGCCACCGCCAAACAGGTAGTACAGCGGCACAAACACCGCTGCCACCACCGATGCTAAAGACACGTAGCGCGAAAAGAACACCACAATCAACCACGAAGCCCCCGTGGCCAAACCCAGCCAGGGGCTGGTAGCAATGACCACGCCCAAGGCGGTAGCCACCCCCTTGCCCCCCACAAAGCGGAAGAACACCGGGTACAGGTGGCCCAAGAAAGCCGCCAAGCCCACCATTGCCTGCGTGCCCTCTTCCAAGCCATAGGCACCGCCAAAGCGGATGACCAGCGCCACGGGCAACCAGCCTTTAAGCGCATCCAGCAGCAAGGTGACAATGGCCGCCGCTTTGGAGCCCGAGCGCAACACATTGGTGGCGCCGGGGTTTTTGCTACCAAAGGTGCGCGGGTCGCTCAGGCCCATGGCCCGGCTCACGATCACGGCAAATGACAAAGACCCCAGCAAATACGCGCCCAGCACAGCCAACACGGGGTACACAAGAGCAAACTTATCCAAAACCATTCTCCGATTGATGCACTAAACCGGCACTGTAGCGCGTTTAACGGCTGTCAAGCCTGGCATTCATGTAGCTCATTGCGTTTTTATTTCTTTGGAGGGGCAGAGTAGCGGAAGTTGCTCTGCAAAAAATCGATCTCTCTTATTGATAGCCTCTTGCATCCCTGAGACATCTAAGAGAGAGGTCCCCCCCGCGTCACAATAGTTGTCGCCTCCTTAGAACCAAG
>JBIIYT010000419.1:0-2632 GCA_044346675.1 Rhodoferax sp.
TTCAGGGGCGAGAAAGGCTGCAGGCCAAAGTCGGCATCTTGCAGCAAAGAACCCGCCTGGTAAGAGCCCACGTCCCCCGCCAGCACCAGCACGTCGGCACCCGGCGCCGCTTGGGGGCGCCAGTGCGGGTGGGCCTCCAGGTGCAGGTCTGAGAAAAGTTGTATTTTCACGTCGCAGTCACTTGGCTGCCCAAGCGTGCCACTTGCGCGTGTAGCCACTGGTGCGCTGGGGAGCTTTGCAGCCGCTGGTGCCACACTGCGTCCACTTGAATCGGTGGAACGGTAAGGGGTAGCTCGCGGGTGACCAGCGCATCTCCATGTCCGGCCACGTGCACCAAGTGCCGGGGTAACACAGCCAGCAAGTCCGACTGCGTGGCGATGGTGCCTGCCGTAAAAAACTGGTTGACGGTAAGCACCACCCGGCGTTTTCGCCCCACCGATGCCAAGGCCTCGTCCACAAAGCCAAACGCCCGCCCGGAAAAGCTCACCAGCATGTGGGTGGCCTTGCAATAGCTGTCTAGGGTGAGCGTGCCTTGGGCCAGGGGGTGATCCCGGCGCATCACACACACATAGTCACTGGAAAACACAAGCTGGTGTAAAAAAGACTCCGCATCGCCCGCCTGCGCCCGCGCGGTCAGGTCGGCCAACACAGCCGGGAAGTGGCCTATCGCAAGGTCGGCCAGCCCCTCGTCCAGTATGCGGCGAGGGTCACGCGTGGTCAGCGGTACCACCCGTATCGCTACGCCGGGGGCTTGTGTTTGCAATACCTTGACCAAGCCGGGCAAGAGCTCAGCCGCAGTGGAGTCGGCCATGGCCAGAACAAAAGTGTTGGTGGCGCTGGCGGGCTCAAACACATGGGGTGCTAAGGAGCCCTGCAGGCGTTGTAGCGCCTCGCGCACGGTGGGCCACAGCGCCAAACCCGCGCGGGTGGGCTCTAGGGCACGGCCTTTGCGCACCAGCAGATCGTCGCCCAAGGCCTCGCGCAAGCGGCGCATGGCGTTACTGACGGCCGGTTGGGTCAGCGCCAGTTGCTGGGCGGCGCGGGTCAGGCTACGTTCGGCCATCACCACGTCAAATACCTTGAGCAGGTTGAGGTCAAAAGTGCGCAAATTCACTGGGAGCATGCACAAGTATAACTATTGTGAATACCAAACATCACAAACATAAAGTTGAATCGCATTAGTAAAAACCCTAAACTGCGCCCATGTCAATTTTTCAATCTTTACGCATTAACCTTATTCAGGAGCCTGCAATGTCTACGATGACCGCTGTTATTCCTAACCAACGCCGTTCTGCCCCTCGCCGTGGTGTTGATTCACAATTCTTGGCCGGCATGCTCATGGCCGCTGTGCTGGCTGCGCTGCTGGTGGTGGCCGATCAGCTGATCGACACTTGGTCAGATGGCCATTTGCTGGCCAGCTGGGTGGCTTTGTGGTTGGTTGCCTTTGCTGGCTTGGCGAGTTTGGCGAACCCCCTGCGCGCCGTTGCGCGTGTGATTGCCTTGACCAAAGCCCGCTGGGCCCGCGCTGAGGCCCAACGCCGCGTAGAAGCCGAGCTGTGGGAATGCGCGCACCATGACCACCGCACCATGGCCGACCTGATGCAAGCGTGGCAACGCAGCGCCTAAGCTGAGTTCCACAGCTACAAAAAAAGCCACCGCATGCGGTGGCTTTTTTATTGGGCTGCAGGTGCCTAGGCAGCCAAGCGTTTTTCCAACAGCGCCTTGGTCTCTTCCAACTCTTTGGGCAGATGGTAGGCCAGTTGGGAGAAGAGCTCACTGTGCAGGGCGAACTCGTCTTTCCAAGCGGCTTTGTCCAAGCTGGTCACGCTGTTGAACTGGGCTTGTGTGAAGTCCAAGCCCGTCCAGGTAATTTCTTCATAGGTGGGGCTCACGCCAAAACCGTTTTCAGAACCCTTAGCAGTGCCTTCAATGCGGTCAATCATCCACTTCAGTACGCGCATGTTTTCGCCGTAGCCGGGCCACACAAACTTGCCGTCATCACCCTTGCGGAACCAGTTGGTGGTGTAAATGCGGGGCAGCTTAGCGCCTGACTTGGCCAGCTTATCGCCCACGTTGAGCCAGTGCTGGAAGTAGTCGCTCATGTTGTAGCCCATGAAGGGCAGCATGGCAAAGGGGTCGCGGCGCACCACGCCTGCCTGGCCGGTGGCCGCAGCAGTGGTCTCCGACCCCATGGTCGCGGCCATGTAGACGCCCTCGGTCCAATTGCGCGCTTCGGTCACCAAAGGCACGGTGGTAGAGCGGCGGCCGCCAAAGATGAAGGCGTCAATCGGCACGCCGTTGGCGTCGTCCCATGCGGGGTCCAGCGCGGGGTTGTTTCCGGCAGCTACGGTAAAGCGGGCGTTGGGGTGGGCCGCCTTGGCGCCAGTTTCTTTAGCAATTGCGGGAGTCCAGTCTTTGCCTTGCCAGTCGATCAGGTGCGCAGGGTAAGCGTTGACGTCCTTTTCCATGCCTTCCCACCACACGTCGCCGTCGTCGGTGAGGCCCACGTTGGTGAAAATCACGTTTTTGTCCAAGCTGGCCATGCAGTTGGGGTTGGTCAGGGTATTAGTGCCGGGGGCTACGCCAAAGTAACCCGCTTCGGGGTTGATCGCGTACATGCGGCCATCGGCAT
>JBIIYT010000421.1:0-2622 GCA_044346675.1 Rhodoferax sp.
GGGCGAGCTGGCGCAAATCGTTCAGTAAATTCACCTGTTGGTGGCATAATTGTCATACACATCGAAGGTGTATAGCATGAATATCCGAACCAACATTGTGCTGGACGACGCGCTGGTGGCCCAGGCTATGGCGCGTGCCGGTGTCAAGACGAAGAAGGCCGCAGTCGAAGCGGCCTTGCGCGCTTTTGTACGCAAGCCGGACTATTCGGGCTTGCTGGCGCTGGTGGGAACAGGCGCGATTGCCCCCGACTATGACCCCAAGGCCTTGTTTCAGAACGTGCGGCATGTGGCAGAACCCGCCGCAAAGACCCTACGCCCGGCGGTCAAGCGGGCGCGATGATTGCGGATTCTTCAGCCTGGATTGACATGCTGCGGGGGCGTGCGACCAAAGTCGCGCAGCTGCTGGAGCGTGCCCTGCGCCAGGGGGAGCCCTTGCTAATGCCCGATGCGGTGTACCAGGAAATTTTGCAGGGCGCGAGCGATGCTCGGCATTTTGTCAACCTGCAAGCTCAGTTGGACATGGTGCCCGTATTTGTGTCGGAAGACTCCCACGAAACCGCCCGCCAGGCGGCCATGCTCTATGCGCGGTGCCGCTGGGCGGGCATGACAATTCGCAGCCCTAACGATTGCCTGATTGCCGCCTGTGCCATAGAAGCGGACGAGCCTTTGTTGCATGCCGACCGCGACTTTGAACGCATAGCGACGGTAGCGCCGCGACTGAGGTTTGTGGTGTAAGTAACTAGCTAGCCAGTCAGCGTATCCAATGGTTTGCATACAACAGGGATAAATGAGGTGCCCATGAATTACTTCGGCCAAACTGAATTTCAAGACTTTTCTATTTGCTTTGCACTGGGCATAGTGTTTGCGGTCATTATTGGCATCGGATTCTGGGCTGTCCGCGTGGTTGCTATGAGGATTCATTCGGTCGCCTTCCAGAAGGCTTTGAATATTATGATTTTTTTAATTGGCTTTTGCACACAATTTGCGATTGCAAATGTAATCGGCAATACAAAGAGCGTTCGCGATGAGAATTCAATTCTTGGTTTTGTTGCTGCGGTCGGTGTCATGGCTGTCATTGCGTACATCTTTCGAGAGCATTTCAAAAATCGGGGCAAAGAAAATTAAGGGATTGATCCTTCAGCGCTGACCTAAATACCCCGATCCTCTAGGATGGGGGCACTCCCAGCGCTGGCGACTGACCCTGCCCAAGGGCTGGCATACTTGTTCGCCGAGTACAAAGCCAAAAGAAACTTTATTAGAGAACTGCCTGCACCATGATGCCCCCGCCCCCTACAGCCCTGCACACCTCCACCCTGTCCTCCCTCACACTGCTTGCCCGCGGCAAGGTGCGCGACAACTACGCCGTTGGCACCGACCGCATCCTCATGGTGGCCAGTGACCGCCTGAGCGCGTTTGACGTCATCATGGGCGAGCCCATACCGGGCAAGGGCGTGCTGCTCACCCAAATGGCACTGTTTTGGTTTGACAAGCTGGGCCCCAAGGGTTTGAACCTGTGCCCCATACACCTCACGGGCGACGCGCCTGAGAGCGTGGTCACCGCTGCCGAAGTGCCTCAGGTGACGGGTCGCTCCATGCTGGTCAAGCGCCTCAAACCTTTGCCCATTGAAGCCGTGGTGCGCGGCTACTTGGCAGGCAGTGGCTGGAAGGAATACCAAGAGAGTGGTGCGGTGTGTGGCGTGAAGCTGCCCGCAGGTTTGAAAAACGCAAGCAAGTTGCCCGAGCCCATCTACACCCCGGCAGCCAAAGCGGCAGTGGGTGACCATGACGAGAACATCACCTTTGAAAAATCGGTGGAAACGATTGGGCTGGACTTGGCCACGCGCATTCGCGACATCAGTATTGCCATCTACAAAGCGGCGGCCGAGTTTGCCTTGACCAAAGGCATCATCATTGCCGACACCAAGTTTGAGTTTGGGCTGGACACGGACGGCACACTGACTCTGATGGACGAAGTGCTCACGCCAGACTCATCGCGCTACTGGCCGGTGGAAAGTTACCAAGAAGGCGTGAACCCGCCCAGCTACGACAAGCAGTTTGTGCGCGACTGGTTGGAGCAGGCCTTGGTAGACGGCAAGCCTTGGAACAAAACCCCGCCCGCACCCCGCGTGCCTAACGAGGTGATTGCCAAGACCGCCGCCAAGTACCAAGAAGCTCTTGCGCGGCTCACCGCGTAAGCCTGCCATGACAAAGCAGACCCTGCCCGCACCCTCGCTGGTGGCGCGCAGTCTGGCCCACATTTGGCACCCCTGCACCCAAATGCAGCGCGCACACGCCGTGCCGCCGCTGCCCATCACCCACGGGCAAGGCGTGTGGTTGTATGACGAAGATGGCAAGCGCTATTTTGATGCGGTCAGCTCTTGGTGGGTCAACCTGTTTGGCCATGCCGACGCGCGCATCAACGCGGCCCTCAAAGACCAGCTAGACCGTTTGCCCCACGTCATGTTGGCTGGCTGCACCCACGCGCCCGCCGTTGAGCTGGCCGAACGATTGCAGGCTTTAACCGGCGGCGTGCTGGGCCACTGCTTTTTTGCCAGCGACGGTGCCAGCGCGGTAGAGATCGCGCTAAAGATGAGCTTTCACCATTGGCGCAACCGGGGCTTG
>JBIIYT010000422.1:0-2612 GCA_044346675.1 Rhodoferax sp.
TGTGGACGGTGGTGGTCATTGCCGGTGTGTTGCTGGCCACGGGCGTGCCCTACCCCACGTATTTTTCGGGTGCGCAGTTTGTGCACTTTTTGCTCGGGCCCGCCGTGGTAGCACTGGCTTGGCCCCTTTGGCAGCGCCGCGCGGCGCTGGCGCGTCACTGGGCTCGGTGGCTGGTAGCGGCGCTTGTGGGGGGCTTTGTAGCCTGTGCTTCAGCGTTGGCGCTAGGTTGGGCGCTGGGCTTGCCGCACGATGTGCTGCTATCGCTGGTACCCAAATCCGTTACCGCACCAGTGGCCATGGGGGTGGCTGAAAAAATTGGCGGCATACCCGCATTAGCCGCCGTGTTTGCAGTGCTCACCGGCATGGTGGGGGCCATCAGCGACAAGTACCTGTTTTCGCTGTTGGGCGTGCCCAGCCATGGTGCGGGCTGGCCCCTGCGCGGCTTTGCACTTGGCACGGCTGCCCACGGCATTGGCGCGGCGCGGGCACTGCAAGTTAATGCCGATGCCGGTGCCTACGCAGGGCTGGCGCTGGGGCTGCAGGTCATCTTGGCGTCGCTGTTGATTCCACTATTTTTCACGCTTTCCGCAGGCTAGTCATGGTTTCCCCTGATTCGCTGGTACGATTAATTGGCCTCTAATGTGAAGGTTATTTTCATCAACCCCCAAGGGAGTATTTTTAATGTTTAAGTCAGTTTTTGTAGCCTTGCTCGCCAGCGTGTTTTTGCTGGGTTGCGCCAACCAACGATTCAATATAGCGGGAGACGTGTCCTCCGCAGCCCTCAAAACCGAAGACAGCCAAACTTTCTTTATAGATGGTCTTGGTCAAAAAACCACAGTCGATGCGGCACAAGCTTGCGGCGGCGCTGCCAAGGTGGCGGGTGTGGCGGTAGAGGAAACTGGGATGGAAGTATTGCTGAGTGTGGTGACTTTGGGCATTTACACCCCGCGCACCGCTCGCGTGTATTGCAAATAATCGCGCCTTGACCTTCACCCATTCAAACACTTTCTAGGAAAATCCTCATGTTCAAATCAATTCTTACTGCCGCCATTGCAACCGCCTTGCTCGCGGGCTGCGCCAACCAACGCTTTAATGTGGCCGGCGACATCACAGGCTCCACACCCAAAATGGAAGACAGCCAAAGCTTTTGGGTAAGCGGTATTGGCCAGCAAAGCAATGTAGATGCAGCCCAAGTCTGTGGCGGTGCAGCTAAAGTAGTCGGCGTGGACGTGGAACAAACCGGTGTAAATGTGTTGGTAGGCATCGTTACATTCGGCATTTACACACCTCGCACAGCCCGGGTGTATTGCAAATAAAGCTGGCAACGCCATCCATTAAAAACGCCCTCGTTCAGAGGGCGTTTTTTTATGCTCAGGCCACGGTACTTGCGATACCGTGAGCGTCTGGCACTTACTCTACAGCACCCTTAATCGCATCCAAGCGGCTGGTTAATTCTTGGCGCAGTTTCTTGCGCAACACAGCCTGCTCATAACGTCGCTTGGCCTCTTCGCTTGCCGGTTGCAATGCGGGAACGGGCACGGGCTGGCGGTCATCGCTCACCGCCACCATGGTAAAGAAGCAACTGTTCACGTGGCGCTTTTGCTGGGTGCGAATATTCTCAGCCACCACCTTGATGCCCACCTCCATTGACGAGGTGCCCGTGTGGTTCACACTGGCCAAAAAGGTGACCAACTCACCCACATGAATAGGCTGGCGAAACATTACCTGGTCCACGCTCACCGTCACTACGTAACGCGCGGCATAGCGGCTAGCGCAGGCGTAGGCCACTTGGTCTAAAAACTTGAGAATGGTGCCGCCGTGCACATTGCCCGCAAAGTTGGCCATGTCGGGGGTCATCAGCACGGTCATGCTGAGTTCGTTGTTGGGAGTGTCCATAAGAGTTGCTTGTGTAAATGGGGCAATGGTAGCCCACCGCTGAAAGTAGCTGTGACATATAGCTGTGATGTGCGCGTCGTAGAATTTGGCAGATGCAAACACCCAGTTCCTCCACGGTATCGTCCGCACCACCCAGCACCTCCTCGCCCCACCGGGTTGTTATTGTGGGCGGCGGGGCCGCCGGTTTAGAGCTAGCTACCAAGCTGGGCAACACCCTGGGGCGCAAGGGCTTGGTAGATGTAACCTTGGTAGATAAAGCCCGCACCCATATTTGGAAACCCAAGCTGCATGAGATTGCCGCTGGCAGCATGGACGTGGGCCGCCACGAGCTGAACTACCTGGCCCAAGCGCACTGGCACCACTTTCACTACCGCTTGGGCGAGATGAATGGCTTGGACCGCGCCCAAAAGTTAGTGCACGTTGCCCCGTTTATTGATGAGGATGGCGTAGCAGTAACCACCCAGCGCTCCTTTGCCTACGACACCCTGGTGGTAGCGGTGGGTAGCCGCAGCAATGATTTTGGCACCCCGGGGGTAGATGAGCACGCGCTCAAGCTAGAGAACTTGGTGGATGCCGAGCGCTTCCACCGCCGCATGCTGGATGCTTGCTTGCGCGCCCACGCCCAAGACACGCCCCTGCGGCCAGCGCAACTGCAAGTCGCCGTCATTGGGGCGGGCGCCACGGGCGTGGAGCTGGTGGCGCAACTGCACCGCACC
>JBIIYT010000423.1:0-2610 GCA_044346675.1 Rhodoferax sp.
CGGCCTCGTTGATGAACAGCCGCTTTGCAGGGTCTGGGAATTCCCCTTTCTTGCGTCGACGGCGCTTTTCGGCAGCACAGGTTTGGTCATAGATCAACACCGAAACACCCGGCACCTCTCGCAGCTCGCGCTGAACCGCATCCATATCCTTACGGTCATGCAAAGTAACCAGAGTGGGCAGCAAGCTGCGGTCCGCGTAGCGACTTAAATCCTCGGTCACCACCGCAATGCGCCCGATGCCCTCGGCAGCCATTTGCATGGCAATCATGGGCACGCTGACCATGCCATCCACCGGCTGACCGCCCGTCATGGCTACGGCGTCGTTGTAGAGAATTTTGTAGGTAATGTTCACCTTCGCCGCCTGGGCCGCTCGGATGGCGAGGTAGCCCGAGTGAAAGTAAGTGCCATCGCCGAGATTGGCAAACACATGTTTCATATCCGAGAATGCGGATTGCCCAATCCACGGTGTGCCCTCGCCCCCCATGTGGGTGGTTGTCTTGTTATGTTCGGGGTAAATGGCGGTTGCCATGACGTGGCATCCAATACCCGCCAAGGCCAAGCTGCCCTCGGGCACTTTGGTTGAAGTATTGTGCGGACAACCTGAACAGTAGTAGGCAGGGCGTGCCGGTGTATCTATGGTTTGGTGCAACACCGCGTCTTTGGCCTGCAGAAATGCAAGCCTTGCTTTGATCAAATCGCTGGTATGAAAGCGGGCAATGCGCGCCGCAATGACCCGCGCAATTTGCGCTACAGAGAAGTCTGCCTTGCTGGTCAGCAACCAGTCCCCCCGTGGGTGCACCCATTCACCTTTGTCATCAAACTTGCCAATCACCCGCGGGCGCGTATCGTCGCGCCAGTTGTACAGTTGCTCTTTCAGCTGGTATTCCACAATTTGGCGTTTTTCCTCCACCACCAAAATTTCCTCCAAGCCCACAGCGAATTCACGCGCACTGTCAGGCTCCAAAGGCCACGGCATAGACACTTTGAAAAGTCGTACCCCAATGTCATTGAGCATGCGCTCATCCAGACCCAGTTCCTCCAGCGCCTCCAAAACATCCATGTAGGATTTGCCCGAAGCGACGATACCCAACCTGTCCCGCGCTGTGCTTACGGTAACGCGGTTGAGTAGATTGGCCCGCGAGTAAGCCAGTGCGGCGTAGATTTTGTAATCTTGCATCAGGGCTTCTGAAGCGCGTGCGGTGGCCCCAAGCGTCTGCGCCGAGAGTCGGGCATTCAGACCGCCTATTGGCATAACAAAATCATCAGGTAGACGTATCTGAACTGCAAACGGATCTGCCTGGATAGAGGCACTGGACTCCACCGTATCTGCCAGCGCCTTGAACCCCACGAAACACCCTGAAAACCGCGACATGGCCCAGCCATGCAAACCAAGCTCAATGTATTCTTGAACATTGCATGGATAAAGCACCGGCACCATGCTTGCAGCAAAAACGTGTTCGCTTTGATGCGGCAATGTGGAGGAATAAGCACCGTGGTCATCTCCGGCTACAAGCAGTACGCCACCGTGCTTACTAGTGCCTGAGTGGTTTGCATGCTTCATGACGTCAACGGAGCGGTCTACACCGGGACCTTTGGCATACCACAGGCCAAAAACACCATCATAGGGCGTAGGCCCAATCAGATCCACCTGCTGTGTTCCCCACACACTGGTCAAAGCCAAATCTTCATTGACTCCGGGCTGAAAACGCACATTGTTTTTTTGCAAAATCTTCCCGGCCTTCCAATAAGCCTCATCCAATCCACCCAACGGAGAGCCGCGGTAGCCCGATACAAACCCTGCTGTTTTCAGCCCCGCAGCCTCATCGCGCCACTTTTGCATGAGTGGCAAACGTACCAAAGCCTGAATCCCACTCAAATAAATGGAACCTTCGCGGGCCAGGTATTTATCGTCCAGGGAAGCGGCTTTTAGACCGGGGGGGGGCGCCGCAACCCCAGCTGCGACAAAATCATTGCTGTTCATTCAAAAAACTCCAAATTTTTGTTTTAGGGGCCGCTCAATTCCGAAGCTTTCCGCTTGCAGTAATCACACCAATCTCAAGACGCTGCGTGCCTTCACGATGGGCACTTCTGATTTGGACAACGGGAGCACCGCCTGTAGGACCCCCACTCCACGCACTTGCTGTAGGGGCAATTTCGAGATCAAGTAGTCAGCACTGGTGGATGAGCTGGTGGTCAGCATGACGGAATCGCCCACACTACCTGTACTACGAAAAGCAGCGATGAACTTGGCTGCCGCTGCACCCGTCGCAAAAATTGCAACTGCTTGTGGCTTCTTGTCCAATATGGTTCGCACAGCCTTGTCCATTTCAGTGGTTGCGGGCAAATAGGTCCCCACAGCGGTCAGCTCCAGTTTTCGAGCTGCTAGGGCAATGCGCATCTGCTCCAGCGCATCACGACCAAAGGTGTCTTCCGGGTGCAACAGCGCTATGCGGTCTATACCCAAGGTTACAAAATGATTGACGATTCGTTCGGCCTCACCCGCCACGCCGGCTCTGACGAAATAGACATTGGGGCTCTTCATCGCCCGCACACTGGTCGACCCAGTGAAGGCACCCACCAAGCTCAGGTCGTGGGCTTTCAAGACGTCAT
>JBIIYT010000067.1:0-8954 GCA_044346675.1 Rhodoferax sp.
TACACACTGTTCAAAAACATCAAAGCTTGTTGTCATTGTTTGAATTCCCCATTTGGATGTGATTTCGGTGATGAACGCATTGAGAACTGTTGCTCGCAGCACGACCCGGATAACACCGTTCCCGCAATCCTAACTGATGAATATAGGTAGACAGGGTAGCATTGCAAACGGGCAGATTTTTGCCCTCTTGGACACGAAGCTCCCGGATAGCTGGCCATCTCGTTACCGATTTTCTCAAGATCAGTGTTCAAACAACTTCACGGAGAAAATTTGCTGAGAAAAGTCAGAAATCGCCAATTTTTTTCGGATATTTGGTCAAGTTGATGTTTTGCTGCAGCCACCATGACGCGGTTTTTTTGCTCAATTGAGGGGCTCAAAGTGCTATTTGAGGGGTCAAAACGGCCACTTTTAAGCCGTCAATTGGTTAGTTTTGCCGTTTTTATATGCCAAAAAGCTTATAAAGATGGTAAAATACATCTATCGGTTAACAACTTCCAGAAATAGCGGTTTTCACTGTGTTTCAGAGTCACCGATGGTTAATTGAGCAAGCCTAGACAGCCTGCCAAACCCATCCCAAAAACGTTCTGTTTTAGGGACGCTGCCTGGCATCACCGGGCAGCAAAGAATTCCACCCCGCATACGAGCCTGAACTCTGTGCCCGATTCCTCTACGGATCAGGCTACTTTCGCTCGTCTGTACCTGATGAACCTGTTGACCTGGCTAAACCGCGCAGGCGGCTGGACTGGGTCTGGAAACCAACATGAGCCCAAAACAAACAGGCAGCGTCGATGATGACGTTGGCCCTAATTCAGCCCCGGTTGCTCCTTATGGCGTGCCACCCCATCCTGCAAACGAAGCATTCGTCAAAGGCATGGAAGCGGTCTTGATGAAGACCATAGGGATGAGCCTGAGCAGCATCACCACCAGTGAAAACTTTCCATGGTCTGCCATCCAGATCAGGGACTACTTTGCGGATCACTTTGGCGAGCCAATTGAAGCACCTTCCAATCCGAACGTGCCCAAATTTTTGCTGCCGCCTGAACAACGTGTCACCCCGGTAATATTTCCTGCGGCCTTTCGCTACCGACTGGGTTCACTGGAACTGGTGCCTCCTGATCAAGCGTGCGCAGTGGTACGAAATCTGAACTGGCTGACCGAAGTTTTTCAACTCAGCCAAGCGGAGCGCAAGGTGCTGCTATGGACACACATTGCAAATCGCATGTTGCCCCCCGTTCTTGAGGGCGTTATGAGCGAGATTCAGTTCTGCAATGAACGCCAAGCCCATGCCGCACTGTCTTTGCTGTTGGATGAACCCGAATCTGAGGTTGCGAAGTGTTTTTCAGCACCCTGTCGTTTACGTGGAATGCGGCTCATTGATTCGCATCCTTGGCGATATCCGTTGACGCTGGACAGCTTCTTTCAGGGCACGGAGAACTTGACCGATGTGCTGGAAGTCGTTCACTACAGCCGCGACGGAATGCTTCAACGCCTGTCTGAACTATCTTTGTTTTGGTCCATGCTTCCAAACTCTGGCGTTGCACCCGAGCAGTTTTCTAGGTGGTTCAAGCCTGCAATGGCTGAGGCATGCATAGCCACGGCCAACGATCAACTGCTTACGGCGGCACACATCGCTGAACTGGTGTGGTGGCTGATCGGCTTCCGACTGCCTGCCGGACAGTTTGAACCGCTGGCAGGAAACATTGATTTCGTGATCATTCAAAAGGCCATTCAACGCTGCTGCATGGAGCGTAGCCAACGTGATCAAGCCATCACGCAATTGGCGGTTATGCAGGCGCTTTACGCCGCTGTGCCGTAGCCATTTGGCAAGTACCGCTGACACCGCCGATTCCCGGCGACGCGCAGCACTGATATTCATACTGCGTGCTTTGGTATCCGACAACTGACTTCGGAGAACAACGCACGTCCATACGTTTCACAAAAAAGGAGAAGACCATGAACACCAACGACACAACCACTGACGATGCGCGTTCACAAACGCCAGTCACGATCATCACCAATTCAGCACGTTTTGCTCTGGGGCAAATTGTTGCCACACCCGGTGCATTGGCACTGCTTCAAGCGACAGGACGCAGTGCCGCCTGCCTACTAGCACGTCATATGCATGCGGATTTCGGAGACACCTGCCGGGACGACTCAGCTTTGAACGAACTGGCAATCACCGACGGCTCCCGAATCATGAGCGTTTACAGGCTTGTTGATGCTGAAAAGCTCAAGGCCACGCCGAAGCAAAAGCGAGCCGATTTACCCACTGTCTGGGTCATCACCGATGGCACGAACGACGAAGGAAAACGTGAATACACAACGCTGCTGCTACCGGAGGACTACTGATGGCTACGTCGAAATCCAAAGCAGAGACAGTGGCATATCGCTGGCAGCGATACCACGCTTCACTTCAAACGGGTCATTACCTGACGGTGCAAAACAAGCGCCAAGAAAGAGAGTGCCTATTTTTTAAGCAGGCCGATATTTCAGGTGCGTGCGGCGTACACGTACTTGCTGCCGTATTGGTCATGTTTGGACTTGCAAAGAACAGCGCATTGCAGGACATGCCACGACGTAAGTACGGTGTTGTCGCCGACGTATGGGCCGTTTTCCAACACACATTCTTTTGTGGCGTTTATGCCCATGAGTTTGTCGAACTGGTGGACTCGTTGAAGCTACCGCTGAACCTGACTCTGCGCCAAGACAAAGACGGCGGACTGGACAAGTGGACGGTAGACAACTTGCTTCGCGGCGAACTTGTAGCGGTGACATTTGCCAGCGTCAAGAACAGGCGCACAAAGCACTGGGCGCTGTGCGTTGGTTGCGAAGGCTCTATGACTGGTCGTGAGTCTCAGACTGACACGATTATTTTGCTAGACCCTTCAGGGTCAGAACCAAGCTTTCAAGTGGGAAATAGCCGACTCTGCGTGCCACGAACCGGACCTGGCAGTCGTGGCGGTAAAGCTGCTGCTGAACTGCACAAGTCAAAGGGTGCGAAACCAATTGACTGGCTTTATGAAGGTCCTGAATGGGCCACGGAACCAATGCGTCTGACCGCTGCTGTGAGATTCCGGCTGACGGACTGGCCTTAACCAAACAACGAGAACAATGCATGACAACCAATACACAATACTTTGGCAGAGACAGTGCGCGCAGCCAAAGCACAAGAACGGTGGCATCCCACCCGATGCGCGAACTACTCAACCACTTGCGACAGGTGCAACCAGTCGCCGGGCGCAATGGATCAGTTTCGATACCAACCAGCTTGCGGCAACCGTTGTCCGAAAACGCAGAAACCGTGATGGCAGTTTGTCAGAACGGAATGGCTGCACTGGGGCATTTGTTGGCTCATTCATCGCCAGTGATTGAAGATGGCACAGTGGGCGCAGACAGCGTTGAAGCACTGGGTTGGCTGATAGCCGAACTTGGCGACATGACCGCCTATTGCTTGGTACTGGCCGCAGAGTGTCGGCGCGAACCTAGCTGCGCTGGCTTGTCCAAAGTGGCTTGATTTTTTCGGCGCTTGTCGCCGCCCTCAGCCACTGGCGGCATGGTCACTGTGATGCCTTCAAACATCACAGGCAGCGTGATTCCAAGCGAGTAGCACAGCGTTGCCAGCGTCAACAACGATGGATTGACGTAGCCACATTCGATCTTGGAAATGCGTGACCGCTCAACCTCAGCGTCATACGCCAGTTCGACCTGCGTTTTGTTCGCTGCTTCGCGGTGGCGCTTGAGGTTCTGTCCCAATGCAAGCGTCACCGGATTTGGCAATGGACTGGTCGAACGTTCGGCACCCCGGCTGCTTTTCGGGGGTGAAGTTTTCATGCCCCAAGGTTCGAGCAATGTGCTTTTCAGGGAAACGTCTTAAACGACACAGTACATTTAACAATGTGCCTCAAACGACACAAACATATGAATTGCAAGATCAAGGAGAAACCTATGAAACACGTAACCTTCCCAGTGCTTTGGACAATTGCACTTGTAATTTGCGGTTCCAGTGCCATGGCAACACCAGTTGAAAACCTAACTGGCGGCCAGACTGGTCGAATCGAATACCAGTCCATGAATCCGCCCAATCGCTGGGAGTACGCCCGTTTGAATATGCAGAACACCACGCAAGCGGTGGTGTGGGGCGACTTGTTGATGCCCAAGAACATCAGCGGTAAAGTGCCCGCACTGGTGTTGAGCCACGGGAGCAGTGGAATTTCGCCAGCCGCTTACGACGTGTGGGCCAGAGATATGAACGCCGCTGGTGTAGCCATCTTCATCATCGACAGCTTCAAGCCCCGTGGCGTTGACCAAACGGCGACCGATCAAAGCAAGGTGACTTTCCCAGCGCAAACAGCCGACGCACTTAACGCCCTCAAACTGCTGGCAACCCACCCACAAATTGACAGCACTCGCATCTACAACATTGGTATGAGCCGTGGAGGTGGTGTGGCGTTTGACACGGCTTGGCCTACATGGCAGCGGCCAGTGAATACGAACGGCGCAAAGTTCGCAGGCCATATCGCTCTTTATCCATCGGGTTGTGATGTTAGGTTCCGCACCGATGACCGTGAAAAGGCAACCGCACCCATCTTCATGGCTTTGGCATCAATCGACGGTGAAGACTGGCAAAACGGCAATAATTGTGTCAAGTATGTTGAAGACATTGCCAAAAAAGGCAACGCCATCAAGTTCAAAGAATACAAAGGCACGTATCACGGCTTTGATACCAACAACAAGTTTGCCTACTACCCCGGCGTGGTCAGCAGCAAGAATTGCGATATGGAGGTCTACATGACCACGGTTCAAGGCGGTGGACTTGGTAACAATGGCTTCGACTTCAAGGCGAATAAGGCGCTGACCAACTACGCAGAGTTCAATCAAGCCCAGCAACAAAGCTGCGGCTCCAAAGTCAATGCTCGTGCTGGCGGCGATTCCTCTGCGCAAAAGGACGTTGTTCGAGACGCTTTAAGTTTCATGGGTGTGCGTTAGTCTCGACTACTTCGATTCCGAGGCGACGGTTGACTTCAAATAGTCTGCCCAATCCTGCATCAGGTGGCGGCGCTGCTCGACGAAAGTTGTCCGGGCATATGCCGCCTCCACGCTGTCCATGATGTTGTGTGCGAGTGCGTGTTCGCAAACTTCACGCGGGTACTTGGTTTGTTCGCCAGCCCATGTTCGGAATGTTGAACGAAAGCCGTGAGCCGTATAGGTCACATTGAGATTTTCACGCAGTACCACTTTGGTAAAGGCTTGATCGCTCAGTGCCTGATTACTGTTTAAATTTGGAAAAACCAAGGTGCTTTCAGGTGCCAGTTTGTAGGCCAGCTTCAATACTTCAATGGCACGGTCTGACAGCGGCACAGAGTGCGCCTTGTCCATCTTCATGCGGTTGTCCGGGATGATCCACATTTTGGTGTCAAAGTTGACCTCTGACTTGAGAGCACCCCGAGCTTCACCAGAGCGGGCGGCGGTCAAAACAGTGAACTCGAAGCACAGTTTCAGGGTGTCGGAAATCTTCGATTGGCGCAATTTTTCCATCAAAGCACCAGCCTCGATGTAGGGGCATGACGAGTGGTGGCTTTCTTTCTTCTTCGGACGACCGGGCAACAGATTAGGAAGTTCGTCCCACATTTTGAGGTCGTAGCCAGGGTAGTAGTCGTGTGCCGATGCCCATCCAAGCACCAGCCGGATACGTTGCAGTAGGCGATTGGCAGTTTCTTGTTTGGTTAGCCAGATTGGTTCCAGAATCTTGGCTACTTCCTTTTTCCCAACACTGGCGACATTCGCTGAGCCGACTATTGGGAATGCGTAGGTGGTGAGCGTGCTAATCCACTGCGCCTTGTGCTTCTCGTTCTTCCAGAGTGTCAACTTGTCGTCGTGGCAGGCCGTGGCACATTGCTCGAAAGTTTTGCGGTTTTCCCTTTCGTCGGACTGCGCTTTTTGCTCAGCCTGACGTTGCTCAATCGGGTCGCGCTTCTCGTCTATCAGTTGGCGGTACTTTTTTGCACGCTCTCTGGCCTCCGCAAGAGTCCAGTCTGCCAAAGGGCCAAGCCCCATGTCGCGTGTCTTTTTGTCGATGGTGTAACGAAGTATCCAAGACTTCGTGCCAAACCTACTGACTTGCAAATACAAGCCTCCGCCGTCATGATAGAAACCGGGTTTGGATGCGTTCCTGACGGCTATTGCTGAAAGCCGGTCGCGTGCTCTGCTCATAATGCTCTAACCATAATCGTATCTCCCTATCCTAACCATATTCCTAACCATAATTGGAAAGTTGATGGCACTATATCAGGCGAGACGATATTAGACGAGTCGGGTCAGCCGAAACGCTAAACTGGCGCGGCTTTTATACTTGTTTGAAGACAGCTTGCGACGTTCTTAGCCTCCCTGAGATTTGGCCCAAAACGGTCGTCCACTCCGCCAAAATTGAGTGCCGTTGTGGGTTTTAAACCTACAACGGCATTTTCATTTGCACACCGCTTTGGCGTGACAATGCCCATCATGCACAAACACTTTTCCGAAACCACAGGCCATCAGCGTTTGATGTACGGCGCAGCCGTGGGTGTGGCGGTGGCCTTGCTACCGCTGCCCATCACCATGCAGTCGCACGGTTTGCTCGCGTGGTGCGCTGGAGCGCTCACCTATTTGCTGTTGGCATGGTGGCTGGCGGTTGAGTTTGATGCCACGCGCACACGCGACCATGCGCAGACGCAAGACCAACCCGGACTCATTTTGTTTGCTCTTGTGCTGTTGTCGGTGTTTGCCAGCATTGCGGCTATTGGCTTTATGTTGCAGCACGCCAAAGACCTAGGCACTGCACAGCGCTTGGGGTATGTGTCGGCTTCTATGTTGGCGCTGGCGGTGTCGTGGTTGTTGATGCAAACGATTTTTGCCTTTCGCTACGCGCATCTGTATTACCAAGAGGAGTTGCGCGGCCATCCGCTGGGGGCGGGGCTGATTTTTCCGGGCAAATTAGCGCCTGATTATTTTGACTTCTTGTACTACGCCCATGTGGTGGGCATGACGTCGCAGGTGTCTGACGTGGTGGTGACCTCGCGCAAGATGCGCCGCATGACATTGCTGCATAGCGTGACGGCGTTTGCCTTTAACCTGCTGGTGCTGGCCCTGAGCATTAACGTGATGGGCAGCGCGTTTTAGCCTTTGTTTTGAGTTAGCAGCCCGGTGGACAAAGCGGTGCCCAGCACAATCACCAAAGCGCAGCCTGCCATCCACAGCGTCACCGTTTCACCCAGCAGCACCACGCCATAGAGCACGGCAAACACGGGTATGGCAAAGGTGACAGCCAGCGCTTTGCTGGGCCCGGCGCGCTCAATGATGCGGAAATACAAGATATAGGCCACACCGCTGCACAGTGTGCCCAGCACCAAAATGGCCAACCAAGCCGAGAGAGAGGCGGCGTGCGCAGGCCAAAACCACACCACCAAGGGGGCCAAGCCCAATGCCGCGCCTATTTGGCTGCCCGTGGCCGCTACCAAAGAGGGTATGCCGCCAAAAAAGCGTTTGGCCAGGTTGGCAGATATGCCGTAGCACAGGCAGGCCAACAAACACGCCAGCACGGCCCAGCCGCTAGAGGTACCGCTGGCATCGGGTTTGAAACTGGCCTTGCCCCACGCCAGCATGGCCACCCCCGTAAAACCTATCAAAAGCCCCACCATGCGCACGCCACTGGGCCGGTCTTTCAGCCAAAGCCAGGCTATAACGGCCCCAAACAAGGGTACTGTGGCGTTCAAGATAGATGAGAGCCCCGTAGTAATGGACAGCAGCGCGTAGGTGAAGCATGCAAAGGGAATGCCTGAGTTGAGAATGCCCATGCCAAAGGTGAGCTTCCAGTGCTTGCGCAACGTACGGCCATGGCCCTGCAGCAAGAGAAACGGTAGCAAAAAAAGCGCGCCTGTGATGACACGCAACCCGGCGGTGGGAAACGCACCAAACTCCACGGTGCCAATGCGCATGAACATAAACGACGAACCCCAAATGGCCGCCAGCAAGATGAAGTCCACCAACCAAGGTTTGGTGGCGTGGGGTGCTGATGTGTTCAATAAGTGCTTTCGAGTTGCAACAGAGCGGCCTTGCGCTCTAGACCACCAGCATAGCCGGTGAGCGCGCCTTTGGCGCCCACCACGCGGTGGCAGGGCACCACGATGCTTAAGGGGTTGCGGCCAATGGCGGCGGCTACTGCGCGCACGGCGCTGGGTTGTCCCAGCTGCTCGCTCAAGGCGCTGTAACTGGTGGTGCTGCCCGGCGCAATGCCCAGTAAGCCTTGCCACACGCGCTGCTGAAAAGGTGTGCCAGAGCCTAGGTACAGGGGTAAGTCAAATGCGCTTCGGGTTTTGGCAAAGTATTCGTGCAGCTGCGTGGCTGCAGCTTGCAGCACCGGGTCGGTCTGGCTGATGGGCCAGCTCTGCATGTCGGGCAGGTGGCTTTGGCCGTCAAACCACACGCCTACCAAGCTATCTTGGTGTGTCGCGAGGGTCATGGGGCCTAGGGGGCCAAGTAGCGCGCAGCGCACGGGGTTGAAATGGAAGTTCATAGCGTTGGAGTGGTTACTTCGGTTGGGACCGCGACAGACAATGCGTCGGCACTCAGCGTTGCCCACGCGCGCAACACGGCGTAGCTGCGCCACGGCCGCCACGCCTGAGAAGCCAGCTCAGCCTCTTTGGCCGGGTACTTGGTGTTTTGCACGCCCAGGGCTTTGTGCAAGGCTACGTCGCCCGCTGGAAATGCGTCGGGCCAGTGCAGTGCGCGCATGGCAATGTAGTGGGCCGTCCAGGCACCAATGCCGGGCAGGGCTTGCAAGGCAGCTAGGGTGGTAGGTACGTCTGCGCCGGGGCGCAGGCTCAAATCACCAGCGGCCACAGCCTGTGCCAGCGCCGTGATGGCCTGCTGGCGCTGGCGCACTATGCCAAGTGCACCTAATTCATCTCCAGACGCGACAG
>JBIIYT010000068.1:0-8951 GCA_044346675.1 Rhodoferax sp.
ACCGTCTCCATGGCCACCAGCTGCGCTGTGGTCAAGGCGGCTACGCCAGCGGTAGTCAAGGCACCCACTCCACGGGTGGTCAGCGCCACAATCTGATCCGTGGTGAGTTTGGCAACTTGAGCTGTTGTCAAGGCGGCCATCTGCCCGGTCGTGAGCGCGGCCACTTGATCCGTACTCAATCGAACCAACTGGGTGGTGGTGAGCGCTGAGACTTGCGAGGTTCTTAAGGCGGCCACATCAGCCGTCTCCATCGCAACGATCTGGTTAGAGGTCAGTGCCGCGACCCCGGCGCTAGACAAAGCCCCCACTTGATTGGTTTGGAGCGCCACAATCTGATCAGTCGTGAGCGCCGCAACTTGCGCCGTGGTAAGACTGGCGATATCTGCAGTCGTCCAAGCTTGCACCTGTGTGGTGGAAAAAGATGCAATCGCTGCTGTTGAAAAACCACTGAGATTTGCCATTCTGAACCCCTTAGAACTTTGTCAACGGCACATGAAACATGTGCACTTTCGAAACCTATGTGTCGCATGCGGCCTGCCAGACCGCCTATCCGGGTCGCATATCGACCCCCAAAATCCATCTGTGGAATACACCCGTTCCTTGTCAACGGCACATTTCCTGAAATCTTGAGCTAAATCACACGTTCGCCGGAAAATAGCTGCAAGACTTTCCCATAGCGTCGTTTATCCCACTCTAGAGCACTTGCAAATCGGGAAATAACGGTCCCAATAGTGGTTCAGTTCTTGGGTTTAGAAACTTTTAGCCACAAATACCAAAACGAATGACCTGGCCGCAGAAAATAGCCAAAAACTATTGAGTGTCAAAAGTCAATTGGCGGATTCACAGCAAATGCCGAGCCGTATTCTTTTTAGTATCCCAAGCAGGGGGCGGCACAAGGCTCGCCTTTGCATCAGGGTTCTCTGACAGACTCGCTGATGCCCTTCATGAGCGGCCACGCCAAATACGAAATGATCGAGCGCTTGCCGACCACAATTTCGGCACTCAGGGTCATACCCGGCAGAAGTCGGGAGCCATCGCGCATGTTTTTGAGCGCTGTGGCATCCAGAGAAATACGGCTGACGTAATAGGCGTCGGCACCCGCCTTGACCGATCCATCTCGGCGAAAGGCGTCTTCGCTGATGGTGCGCACTTTTGCAGCCAAGGTACCGTGGCGTTGGAAAGGGAAGGCATCGAGCTTCAAATTCACCTCATGGCCCCTTTTGATATAGCCGATATCCAAAGAGTCGATGTTCACCTCGGCCTCCAGTGCCACATTGAGGGGAACCAGGGTGAAGAAAGTCTCTGCTTCTTTGACGATGGAGCCGGGCGACAGTTTGGCGATGTCCAACACCACAGCATCGACTGGCGCGACCAGGGTGACCAATTTTTGACGGCGGTCGGCCTTTTGCAGTTGCTCTTTGACCGAGTCGCGCTCACGCGATACCGCAAGCAAGTCTTCCATGGTCTTTTGGCGCCAGCTCTTCTCGAACGCAATTTTCTCCGCTTCGAACGCCGCCAATTCGCGCCGCAGCTCCTGCTCGCGGCTGCCCACCAGCTCCAGATCGCGCTCCACCTCTTTGCTTCTTTGCTGGGCTTCGAGCAACTGCAGAGGTGCACCAAACTTTTGGGCCACCATTTTTTCTTGCATAGCCTCAATTTCCTTGAGCGACTTCAGGCGCGAAGCCACGAGCCTTTGGTCTTGCCGATTGGTGGCCAAGGCGGCGCGCAGTTTGGCGGACGTTTCTGCCAACTTGTTTTGCTGCGCTTTGTAATTGGCTCTGCGCTCTGCCTGCAAATCGGCTTGGAGACGGGAGTCGGAACTGACAGCCGTAAGGTCGCCGGTTCCCTCGCCCGACAACTCTTGCCCCAAGCCCAAAATTTGGGTTTCAAGACTTTCCAAACGGGTGCGCAGCTGGGTCTCGTCGGCTTGGACAAACGTGGCATCCAAAGAGGCCAGCGTGTCGCCCTTCTTCACCACTTGGCCCACGCGCACGTCGACGCTTTGAATCATGGCCGTCTCTGAGGGCTGCACCACAATATTAGGCAAGGGGTTCACCAAGCGCCCTTGCGCCACCACGACCTGGTCTATTTCAGAAAAACTCGCCCATACACCAAACGAGGCAAACGCAAACAACAACAAATGCATCGTGAGCTGTGCGGCGCGTGGCACCGGGCTGCGCTCGATCTCATCCGCATCGGGCAAATACTCGATGACGGTTTTTGCTTTGCCAGCTTTGGCCCCCTTGCCGGAGAACCAACGCTTCTTTACAGGTGGCCTGTTTGCTGGTTCCATAGGTGTTGGTAAGTTTCGCAACGGGTGAGCAGCTCTTCATGGCGACCACTGTCCATCAGGCGGCCTTGTTGCATGACCAAAATAACGTTGGCATTGACCAGGGTAGAGAGTCGGTGCGAGATCATGATCACCGTGCGCCCCACCGCGATGCGCGACAAGTTGCTAATAAAGATGGCTTCACTCTCAGGGTCCAGCGCGCTGGCGGCCTCGTCAAGCACCAAGATACGTGGCTTGGTAAGCAAGGTGCGGGCAATGGACAATCGCTGCTTTTGACCACCCGACAAATTGGACGCATTTTCTTCGAGCGGGGTGTTGTAACCCTGGGGCATGCGCTCAATGAATTCGGAGGCGCCAGAAGCCTCGGCCGCTGCCACAATTTCTTCAAAGGTGGCCTCTGGCTTGGCGGCAGAAATGTTGTCGCGTACCGTGCCCCTGAACAAAAAGTTTTCTTGCAACACCACACCAATTTGGCGGCGCAGGTGCGCCAACTCAATTTCACGCGCATCCACCCGGTCAAAACGCACAATGCCTTCTTGCACGCTGTATAGACCTTGAATGAGTTTGGTGAGCGTTGTTTTGCCGGAGCCACTTCGCCCCACAATACCGACCACCGCTCCGGCCGGAATGGTGAGACTGGCACGGTCAAGCGCCGCATTACTGGCGCCAGGGTAGCGAAAGGTGACCTCATCAAACGAAATCTCACCCTGCAGCTCAGGGCGCAAGCCGCCTGCACTGGAGCGCCCCTCAGAGGGACGGTTCATCACCTCGCCCAGCATGCGTACGGATAAAGCGGTCTCTTGGTAATCATTCACCAAGGACACAATGGCAATCAAAGGGGTGACCACGCGACTGGTGATCATCTGAAAGCCGATCAGCGCACCCACGGAGAGCGTTTGGTCGAACACCTGCTGCGCGCCCACCACAATAATGACCACCGGGAGCAGCTTGCCCAGAAAGTCGGTAATGGCATTGCCGGTAATAGAGATCTTGCCCACCCGAAAGTGCATATTGATGGACTGCGCCGAGCGCTGGTCCCACAGGCGACGCTGCGTGGGCTCAATGGCCAAGGCTTTGACGGTACGCATGCCATGAATGGTCTCTACCAACATCGACTGGCGCTCGCCCTCAGCGGTGTACAGATCGTTGAGCCTGCGCTGAAAGGTAGGCACCATGGCCATCACCACGCAACCGATCATCGCGGTAAATGCCAAGGTAATCATGGCCAGCGGGACCGAGTAGGTAAACAAAATAGGCAAGAAGATCAGCAAGGACGTGGCGTCCAGCGCCGTGAAGAACATGCGCCCGGTCAGAAAGTTGCGTATTTTTTCCACCTGCTGCATATGCCGCGTAATCACACCAGCGGTGGTAGTTTCAAAATAATCAATCGGCAAAGACAAGAGGTGCGCGAAGGTGCGCCGTGTCAAGCGCATGTCAATTTTGTTGGTCGCAGATAGCGTGAGCAGTTGGCGTAAATAGCCAAACAGTGCTTCAAAAATGAGTGCCGCTACGATGCCAACGGCCAGCACCCACAGCGTGGCGGCGCTTTGGTGCACCAGTACCTTGTCTATCACCAACTGAAAGAAGATGGGCGATGCCAAAGCCAAGAAGTGCATAGCAATGGCCGCAATCGCAATATCGCGCAGGGCCGCCTTTTGTTTGAGGATCTCGGGTATGAACCAGCGAAACCCAAAGGGTTGGTTTTGTTCCGGCAAAGCATAGAGCCGCTTGACCAAAAACACATCGCCCCCCCAGAGGCTGCAAAACTTGTCACGCTCCAACACCAAAACACCAGTGGCATTGTCGGCCAAAGGGTTCAATATGGCGACCTGCCCACCGTCTTTTGCCGAGGCCGCCATCACAATGACGCAGTTGCCGTCATTCATGCGCGCGATCAAGGGGAAAACGCCTCCCTGAGCCTGCAAGCCATCCCACGAGAGTTTGTCAAACTTAGCCTTCAGACCAATATCTGACGCAATGCGCAGCACCGTAGCAGGCGAGGGCTCTTCGGCCACCAAGGCATAGTCCTCAATCAAACGCTCAGGATTGATCTGTAGCCGATGGTGTTGGGCTATGGCAGCAATGCACTGAATGGTGGAATGGGGAAATTTTTTTTCCATGGGTGAAATTTCCTACGGGCTCAGAGGCATTTCAACATGGGCAAACTGAGGGTAATCCGCAGATTAGCCAGCAATCTTCCTAGCAAATCAATCCTGGGAGTGGACCAGCCCCAGCACAGGGCCATCAAACCGCACTGGCGCGGCGCTTAGCTTCCTCAATCTGCATGGGCCCGAGCATGGCATCTGAGCGGGCCAAATTGTCTTGCGCCGCTTTATCCCCCGCGTTGGCTGCCACCATGAACCACTTGTGGGCTTCTATGGCATCGATGGCGACCCCCTCGCCCGTGGCATACAACAAACCGAGGCGAGACTGGGCGGGCACCAAGCCTTGAGAGGCCGCTTGGTAAAACCAATGAAACGCCTTGGCATAGTCTTGCTTCACGCCATTGCCCTTGCTGATGGCAATAGCCAGGTTGTACTGCGCCTCCGGGTCCCCTTGCTCAGCTGCTTTGCGCAGCCACGCAATGGCCTGGGCAGTGTCCTTGATCAACATATACAACACGCCCAAGGTGGCTTGGGCCGGAACAAAGCCCAGATCAGCGGATCTTTGGCACCAATCGAACGCCAAACGAATATCCTGCTTGAGACCTTCGCCTCCGCTTGCGTGCATGGAGCCTAAATTCCATTGGGCTTTGGCGTCACCTTGGTCGGCCGCTTTTTGGAACCACGCCAAGGCCTTTTTGAAATCTCGGTCAACGCCGCTACCGCTCAAATAGGCTCCGCCCAAAGCAGATTGGGCCAGGGCGTGCCCCTGGGCCCCCGCTTGCTCCCACCAGTAAACCGCCATATGCATGCTTTTATCTGCACCAGCCCCATTGGCGTAGTGCTGTCCGAGCATGAACTGGCCATGCGCATCACCGACTTCTGCCAACTTGCGAAAACACGCCACTGCCAAGGTATCCATGCCTGCCGCACTCAACTGACCCAGTTCACTCAAGGCCTGCACATTTCCACGTTCACTGGCTTTGCAATACCAAGCAATACCGGTCAATACATCGCGCTCTACCCCCTGGCCCTGGACGTATTTTTGGCCCAAAACAAATTGCGCTTGCGCATTGCCCTGCTCTGCGGCACGCGCATACCAAGGAAGATCGGAGCCATCACCTCGCGTTTGGTAGATCGCAGCCAGCGCCACTTGCGCCCGGGCATCGTCTTGCTTGGCGGCCAATAGGTATAAGGCTTGCGCCTGCTCTATGTCCTGCGGCACACCCAAACCCATCTCGTACATCTTGCCCAAGTGGTAGCGGGCGTCGGCATCACCCGCTTCAATCACCTTGTCCCAGCGGGCAGTGTCTTGCCTGCGTTCAGTGGCGACAGGCTTGCGCCGACCGCGTGCACGGCCCGTGGAGCGCCCTAGGCCCGCACCATCGAGCACCTCTAAGGCAAACTGAGCTTGGGGCGAGTTTTGTTTGACCGCTTTGCGATACCACAAGAGCGCATCGTCCATATTCATTTTCACGCCGACGCCACTGGCGTACATTTGCGCCAACGCACATTGCGCGGGCGCAAACCCTTGCTCGGCAGCCATTTGGTACCACTTCAATGCTTCGGGGTAGTCGGGCACTTGGCCTTCGCTGCTCTCAAATTCTCTTCCCAAGGCAAACTGGGCTTGTGCAAGCCCCAGTTCAGCCGCATCCAGATAACACGCACGGGCCAACGCCGGGTGCGGCACCGAGCAGGTGGAACCTAATTTATAGAGGGCTTTGACATGTCCTTGCTGGGCTGCCTGCAGTAACCACCACAGAGCCTGTTTTTCATCTTGCTGCACGCCAGAACCTACGGCATAGCGAGTTGCCAGCAGGTACTGGGCTGCCGCCAGCCCTCGCTCGGCCGCTTTCTGAATCCACACCACCGCTTGCTCTAAGTCTTGGGCAACTCCCATACCGTGGGCATACATCAACCCCACCTCATACTGTGACTCCCGCACCCCAATGCGGGCGGTCTTCAAGGTGGTCATGAAGGTATGTTTGTGGGTAGCAGGGGTCTTGGAGACCATGTGATGCCTTTCTGAATGGACCACCATTGGGCAAGCGGGCTAATCCTGCGTCTGGGTACCGCCACCCAGTGCCTTGTACAGCTGCGCCGCAGCGTCTAACTGGGCGCGGCGCATTTGCGTCATGATTTGCTGCGAACTAATGAACTCTCGCTGCGCATCGAGCACTTCAAGATAACTGACCAGGCCACCGCCATACCTCGCTTTTGCAATTTGCAAACGCTTCTCTTGCGCTTGGGCGTTCAAGCTTGCAGCTTTGAGCTGCCGCGTGAGCGATGTGCGTGCAGACAAGAGGTCCGACACTTCTCGAAACGCGAGCTGAATCGTTCTTTCGTACTCCGCTACAGCCACCACTTTTCTGGCTTGCGCAAGGTCTACGCTGGAGGCGGTGCGGCCATTGTCAAACAAGGGCATGGAGATGGTGGGCTGAAAGTTCCATGCGCTGCCTCCGTACAAAGCAGCCAAGCCTTGACTCGCAACGCCCAAACCCGCAGTAAGCAAGACCTTGGGCAAAAATGCGGCCCGGGCCGCACCGATGTTGGCGTTGGATGCCCGCAAGCGCTGCTCGGCTGCCATCACATCCGGGCGCATGAGCAACACCTCCGACGGCAAGCCCGGCACCACATCGACATCAAGGCCTTGCGCATCTAGGTCTCCGTCTGCGGGTAGCTTCAAGGCGACGGCGCCTACCAGGTAGTTGAGCCGGTTGGTGGCAATCACCTTTTGGTGGTCTATGGACGCGACGTCCGCCCTTGCAGACTCGACCAGACCACTGGCTTGCAAGTACTCGTATTCGTAGGCTCCGCCCACCGTGACGCCCTGCGCAATAAGCGCCAAAGACTGCTCGCGCAAATCCAGCGCGCGACGCGCTTGCTCGGCAAGTTTGCTCATCTGAAGCTTGGTGAAATAGGCGCTTGCCACGTCTGCGATCAGACTCAAGTGCACCGAGCGACGTGCTTCGTTAGAAGCCAAGTAGTTAAGCCGAGCGGCCTGCGACAAACTCGCAATGCGACCCCAGAAGTCCAGCTCGAACGAGACTGCAGACAGTGAAGCGTCGTAGGCTTCGTTCGATCGGGTTTTCCCCTCCCCGGTCACTTCCGCGGTGCTTCTGAACGCGCTACCCGTGGCAGACAGCCCTACCGTGGGCAGCCGGTCCGCGCGAGCCACGCCAAACTGGGCGCGGGCCTCCTCCACACGGGCTGCGGCGACGCGCAGGTCGCGGTTGTATTCCAGCGCCGCTGCAATCAAGACCTGCAGCTGAGGATCTGGAAAAAAGGTACGCCAATGGGTGGAGGTAATGTTTTGCGTCTCGGTCGTTGCGCCTGCAGACCACGCCTGGGGCACCGGCAACTCCGGGCGCTTGTATTCAGGCGTGAATGAACATGCCGACAACAGGCCGATTCCCAACACACAAGATACTCTGAACATAGAACCCAAGCTCGCTTCATTTTCAATGCGAAGAAGCTCAGTTTAGGGAAGCTGGCTGCCCACTAACTTTAAAAAAGGCATTAAAAAGGGGGCTATTCGCCCCCATTGGAATCAAAAAGTGTGCGGCGTAACACTCAGTGCAGCACCTGCTGGCCTTCAAATTTTTGCTCAAAATGGTCTAGCCACGGCTCGGCCAGATACCGTATCTGAGCATCATTGTTCAAAATGCGCCGCATGATGATGGTTTTTTCTTTGCGCGTCTGGGCATCCAACTCTTCACTCAAAGCCCGGTGACGCAGCTGGCCAATCAGTACGGCACAGGCGCCTTCAAAGCGCACTACGCTGTCCCAGTCTTCGGCTTTGGCGGCTTCCAGCATCTTGATGCTGCTGTCCTCGATAGCCTTATAGTAGTCGATGAGTGCTTGTGACATTGGTGTACCCCCTCCTGATTAATTAGAACGGGGTTGCCCAGCAACCTCAGCGCCGATCTGTGTCCATCCATCGGCCACAGGCCGAATCAGATTAAGCACCTCTTCAACCATGACGGGGTCATTGTGCAGGTTGGCATCAGTCACGCGGAATATGCAAAACTCATACAAACTAAACAAGTTGCGCGCGAGCTCGCCACCGCGCTCCAAGTCCAAACCCGCTTTAAGACCCTCTTCGAGAATGCGTACCGAGCGATTGATCGCCCGCCCCTTGGCCGGTATATCGGCGTTTAAAATGGCCCCCTTGGCGGCGGCCAAGGACTGCAACAAGGCCTCAAATAGAAGACCGACCAACTGGTGCGGATTTGCCCCAGACACCGAAGTTTCTGCAGCCAAGTTACGGTAGGCATTTGCCGAGCGTGCGCCAACGGGAGTAAACATATCAACCATCTCCTTGTGTGCCCAATGTTCTCTATATCGGCAGGTACACAAGAAAATTCACGCCTTTTGGATGCTCTGAATAACTCACCAGCGAGCATGCCAGCCAGTCGTTAAATTTCAAATCGCGGGATTTCACGGGCAAATGTCCCAATTCGCGCCGTTTTCTCTGCCTAATGGGGTCGTTTTCACGCTTTGCAGCGCCGTTTCCCAGGTCTTAGGCGCACTCATTCCTGTGCTCCCATCAGCTTGCT
>JBIIYT010000424.1:0-2601 GCA_044346675.1 Rhodoferax sp.
CCCCAGTTCTGCGCCTTACTGGTCAAAGAAGCCTTCAAGACCTGGGGCGACGCGGTGAGTGAGGTGCGCGAGGCGGTAGACTTTTTGCGCTACTACGCGGGCCAGGCCGAGCGCATCATGGTGCCCATTGCGTTAGATGGCGTCACGGGTGAAACCAACACCCTGCGCCTTACCGCACGCGGCTCGTGGGTGTGCATCAGCCCGTGGAACTTTCCGCTGGCCATTTTTATGGGCCAAGTGGCCGCCGCTTTGGCCACGGGCAACACGGTGCTGGCCAAACCTGCCGAACAAACGCCCGGTGTGGCACTGCAAGCCGTGCAGCTGTTGCATGCCGCTGGCGTGCCCGAAGGTGCCTTGCAACTGCTGCACGGCCCGGGTGAGACGGTAGGCGCCGCACTGGTAGCCGCACCCGGCGTGGCTGGCGTGGTGTTTACCGGCTCCACTGCGGTTGCCAAAACCATCAGCCGCGCGCTGGCCGCCAAAGACGGACCTATTCAGCCCCTGATTGCCGAGACCGGTGGCATCAACGCCATGCTGGTAGACAGCACCGCGCTGCCCGAACAGGTGGTGGACGCAGTCATGCAAAGCGCTTTTCGCAGTGCGGGCCAGCGCTGTTCGGCCCTGCGCTTACTCTGTGTGCACCACACGATTGCCGACCACGTGATTGCCATGATCCAAGGCGCAGCCGCAGAGCTGGTGGTGGGTGCACCCGCAGACTTGGCCACGGACGTGGGCCCGGTCATTGATGCCGAGGCCTTTGCGGGCATACAGGCCCAGCTTCAGCGCTTGCAGACCGACGCCAAACCCTTGCTGCCTGTGGCCGCTAGCGCGTTAGCGCTGCCCCACCTCATAGCACCCCAGGCTTTCGAAGTGCAGTCCATTGCAGACGTGCGCCAAGAAATATTTGGCCCCGTGCTGCACATTGTGCGTTGGGGCGAGGGCGCGTTGACCGAGCCACAGGCAGTGATCGACCAGATCAACGCGCTAGGCTATGGCCTCACCATCGGCATCCACACCCGCATTGACAGCCGCGCCCAGGCTCTGGCCCACGCTGCGCATGTGGGCAATGTGTACATCAACCGCAACCAAATAGGTGCGGTGGTGGGCGTGCAGCCTTTTGGCGGTGAGGGCCTGAGCGGCACCGGCCCTAAAGCCGGTGGCCCGCACTATCTGTACCGCTTCTGCGCGGAGCAAACGATTACGGTCAATACCACTGCCGCCGGGGGTAACGCAGCGCTGCTGGCCGGGGGCTAGCTATTTTCCCTAATTAGGCGCACAATGTTTTGCCCTTGTTCTCACTAGGGGTGGGTAAGGGAGAGCCCAACAACGTTGCGAAGGTGGAAATTTCATGAGCGCGATATTCCAAGCTGTTAAGGCGCCCTCGATCAAAGGGCTAGTGGATGCCATTGCCCGCAATGCTTCGGAAGATGCGTTGTGCAAAGCCTTGACGCCCAAGCAGTGGGACGTGATGGCACCCTATCTGCAGTTGTTTTCCTTGCCCCCTAGTCAGGTCTTGATTCCCCAAGGCACCTTGGACCGCACTGTGTACTTCTTAGAGTCCGGTGGTTTGAGCGTGCATTTTGAAGACTACAAGGGGCGGGTGCATTTGGCCATTGTCAATCCCGGCTCTGCGGTGGGCGAGGCGGGTTTTTTCTCCAACATGCCGCGCAACGCTACGGTGCAGTCGGTAGGGGAGTGCCGCTTGTGGAAGCTGCACTACAGCAAGTTTTTGGAGTTGTCACAAAACCAGCCGTCTGTGGCACTGGCCTTGGCCATGGGGCTGGCAGCCACCATGACCAAGCGCATGGTCGACCGTCGTAAAAAGGTGTCCATCACGTAAAGCGCTAGCCAAGCTGCGCTAGCTAGTGCAATTTCACGTGGGATTCAGTGCGCCGCGTGATGGCGCGAATCAGCGTCTCCAACGCCACTTTGGTATACCCGTGCAAGGCAAGTTCGTGCATTTTGTAGAGAGATGCGTACATGACTCTGGCAATCAAGCCATCGATGAAGAGGTTGCCCGCCATGAGCCCCCCCATCAAGCTGCCCACCGCACTGTAGTCACCCAAAGACACCAAAGAGCCAAAGTCGCGGTAGCGGTAATCGGTTAAGGGCTTGCCTGCCATGCGCCGCTTGATTTGTTGGTACATGTGCGATGCCTGCTGGTGCGCGGCTTGCGCACGCGGGGGCACAAAACCGTTTTTCTCGGGCCAAGGGCACTGCGCACAGTCACCCAGGGCAAACACATCGGCATCGCCCGTACTTTGCAGTGTTTGGTGCACCACCAGTTGGTTGATGCGGTTGGTCTCCAGGCCGTCAATGTCTTTTAAAAACTCGGGCGCTTTAATGCCTGCAGCCCATACCACCAGTTCGGCGGGTATCACTTCGCCGCTGGCTAACTGCACGCTGTCATCCTTCACCCCCGTGACGCGGGCACAGGTGTGCACCTGAATGCCCAAGCCTTGCAGCAGATCGAGTGCGCCCGCCGAAAGGCGTTCCGAGAGGGCCGGCAAGATGCGGTCTGCCGCCTCTATCAAGTGCAACTTGATGTCGCGTTCGGGGTCTATGCGGTCTAGCCCAAACGCTACCACCGCCCGTGTCGTG
>JBIIYT010000425.1:0-2599 GCA_044346675.1 Rhodoferax sp.
GCGGACTGTGCCAACGTGCAGCCCCATTGCGGCGCATCCGCCAACGAAGCTGTCTTCTTGGCCTTCTTGAAACCCGGCGACACCATCATGGGCATGAGCTTGGCCGAAGGCGGCCACCTCACCCACGGCATGCCGCTCAACATCAGCGGCAAGTGGTTCAACGTGGAGAGCTATGGCCTGAACGCCAAAGAAGAGATCGACTACGACGCCATGGAGCGTAAGGCCCATGAAACCAAGCCCAAACTCATCATTGCCGGCGCCAGCGCTTATTCGCTTGCTATCGATTTTGCACGCTTTGCCAAAGTGGCCAAAGACGTGGGCGCTATCTTCATGGTAGACATGGCGCACTATGCCGGCCTGATCGCCGCTGGCGTGTACCCCAACCCTGTGCCCCACGCCGATGTAGTTACCAGCACCACCCACAAAAGCCTGCGCGGTCCACGCGGCGGCATCATCTTGATGAAGGCCGAGCACGAAAAAGCCATCAACAGCGCCATCTTCCCCGGCCTGCAAGGCGGCCCGCTCATGCACGTCATCGCTGCCAAGGCAGTCGCCTTTAAAGAAGCCTTAGAACCCGGCTTCAAGATCTACCAACAACAGGTCTTGAAAAATGCCAACATCGTGGCGCAAACCCTCACCGAGCGCGGTCTGCGCATCGTCAGCGGCCGCACCGAAAGCCATGTGATGCTGGTGGACCTGCGCGCCAAGGGCATCACCGGCAAAGAGGCCGAAGCCGTGCTGGGCAGCGCCCACATGACCATTAATAAGAACGCCATCCCTAACGACCCCGAGAAACCCATGGTCACCAGCGGCGTGCGCATAGGCACCCCCGCCATGACCACCCGTGGTTTT
Organism: Rhodoferax sp.; assembly: GCA_044346675.1. Classification (GTDB taxonomy): domain Bacteria; phylum Pseudomonadota; class Gammaproteobacteria; order Burkholderiales; family Burkholderiaceae_C; genus Allorhodoferax. The sequence goes on from JBIIYT010000425.1 coordinate 853, forward strand.
AAGGACGAAGAAGCCCGTGCCACCGCCCATTTGATAGCCGACGTGCTGGACAACCCACGCGATGCGGCCAATATTGAAGCGGTGCGCGCCAAGGTCAACGCCCTCACCGCCCGCTTCCCGGTCTACGGCTAAACCAGTCGCCATCAAAGCCCGCAATGAAGTGCCCCTTCTGCAGCCATTCCGAAACCCAGGTGGTGGAAACCCGGATTGCTGAAGAAGGCGACTTCATCCGCCGCCGCCGGCAATGCGCGGCATGCGAAAAGCGCTTTACCACTTACGAGCGCCCCGAGGTAAGCTACCCCGTGGTGGTAAAGAAAGATGGGCGGCGCATCGACTTCGACCCCGCCAAACTGCGCGGGTCGTTCTCTCTGGCCTTGCGCAAGCGCCCGGTGAGCACCGAACAAGTGGGCGCAGCCATTGAGCGCATTGAAGAAAAACTACTCAACCTAGGCCTGCGCGAAGTGCAATCCAACCGTATTGGCGAGCTGGTCATGCGGGAGCTGAAGAAACTGGACAAAGTGGCCTACGTGCGCTTTGCCAGCGTGTACCGTAATTTTGAGGATATTGACGAATTTAAGACGCTGGTGGATGAAGTGAGCCGCTAGCTAAAACCACTGCACTAAGGAGAGCGTTCTTAGCTCTCAATTGATCCACTTGCTTGTGGCCACACTATTCGTCTTAGCACCTGTGCTGTCTATTGTTTGCGTACCATCATTGGCCTGTGAAGTGCCTGTCACCGGAGTAGCGGTAATTGTGAAGGTGTTATTAGTATTTGGACAGGTGGCTACAAATGTATACCGACCACCCGGGTCAGTTGGAGCTGTTGCGCCGCAACCCGCGGTGCCTAGTACAGCGGTGTAGCGCCCATTGGTGGAAAAGTAACGTTCTTGGGTTTGCGCAGCGGCCATCAATTGCTGCTGCACATCGGTTCGACGAGATTTAACGACATAACTACTGTACGCAGGTAGTGCAATCGCACTCAAAACTCCAATGATTGCGAGCGTAATCATGAGCTCAATGAGCGTAAATCCACGGCCAAAATGGCCACCAAAGTTTGAGGGGTGTTTCAACATACGGCTATCTTAATCTGCAGGGCACACGTAAGCAATGGTCTGCAACACCACCACACTCTGCGAATTTTGCCCTACGCCCCTGGCCATCACACTGTAGGCTTTGCAGAGACTCTTGGAGCTGGTGGGTGGAGTAAAGGCCGAGTTGTTCAGCCAGTTGATGAGGTATTTGGCAGATGATGCTTTCTGGTCTGATGTCAGTGTCGCGTAGACAGCATCGGTATCTGGGTCTGGCCATGCACTAGGTGCGGTAGCATCAGTCAGCGCCGCGCCGGTTCCGGTGGTATTGCCGCTGTAGCAGCCTGTATCGTAGCAGGTGCTCGCATTGGCCTGCAATTTTGCCAAGCCTTGGGTGAGCGCTTGCTCTGCGGCTAGTTTAGCCAAATTTCGGTCCATAGAGTTGCCCGCCATGCGCTCGCCCAGCACACTGCTGCGCATACCACCCAGCACCAACAAGGACACAACCGTCAGCAAGATCATAGTGACGACAAGTACAAAGCCTTGCTGCCCTATGTGGGGGTTTTTATGAGTCATATCAACGATTCCTTAACAACACCGTTGTATTCAATGTGCGGTACAGCTTGCGATCATTTTGTGAACCTGAAATATCGTTATTTGCGCAATCTTTTACCGCCCCCGCTTTCACAATGGACGCATCGGTAGCCTCCGAGCGCAGC
>JBIIYT010000426.1:0-2592 GCA_044346675.1 Rhodoferax sp.
TCTTTGTCGGCAGGCACAAAGTTGGCCACCAAGGTGGGAATGCCAATCCCCAAGTTCACATAAAAACCGTCTTCCAGCTCTTGGGCGGCACGCGCGGCCATTTGGTCTTGATTCCAGCTCATATTCAGACTCCTGCTTTTTCAGTAATGGTGCGCTTTTCGATACGCTTCTCGGGCGCAGCGTTGAGCACAATGCGGTGCACATAGATGCCGGGCAGGTGCACCGCGTCGGGCGGCATGTCGCCCGTTTCCACAATCTCTTCCACCTCCACCACCGTAATCTTGCCCGCCATAGCAGCTGCGGGGTTGAAGTTGCGTGCGGTGTAGCGGAACTGCAAGTTGCCTGACTTGTCTGCGCGATAGGCTTTCACCAGCGCCACATCGGGCACCAGCGCGCGTTCCATCACATAGGTTTCGCCGTCAAACTCGCGCAGCTCTTTGCCCTCGGCCACCATAGTGCCCACGCCTGTCTTGACAAAGAACGCCGGGATGCCAGCACCACCAGCGCGCAGCTTCTCGGCCAAGGTACCTTGGGGGGTGAACTCCAGTTGCAATTCGCCCGCTAGGTACTGGCGCTCAAACTCTTTGTTCTCCCCCACATAGCTGGAGATCATTTTTTTGATCTGGCGGGTTTCCAGCAGCTTGCCCAGGCCAAAGCCGTCCACGCCCGCGTTGTTGGAGATAACGGTGAGGTCTTTGGCCCCGCTGTCTTTGAGCGCGTCTATCAGCGCCTCAGGAATGCCGCACAGGCCAAAGCCACCTACGGCCAGCAGTTGGCTGTTCTGCACGATGCCTTCAAGCGCTTTGGTAGCGCTGGGATAAATTTTGTTCACTTTTTTCTCCAAAAAAGAATTTGCCTTGAATGCAGTGGGCATACCATACTACGTAATTGTGTACGTAGTTTCCCTTAAAGCCCAACCCTCACCCGCCCATGGACATTGACTACCGCCTTGCGTTTGAGCAAGCCCCTGTGGGCCTGGTGCTCTCGCGCAACCGCACCATGGTGAACTGTAACCAGCGCCTGTGCGAGATGTTTGGCGCGCAAAGCGAGCAGTTGATAGGCCAGTCGTTTCAGCTGCTGTACCCCAGCGCGGATGAGTACGAGCGCGCCGGGGCGCGCATTGCGCCTATTCTGAACCGCAGCGGCACCTACGCAGACGACCGCATCATGAAACGCGTGGATGGGCGCTTCAAGGGCGAGCTATTTTGGTGCCACGTAATGGGCCGCGCCCTGAACCGCGCCACGCCGCACGAAGCGGGCATTTGGTGCTTTGAAGATTTAAGCGCCCACCGCCCCGTGAGCGCAGAGCTCACCGCACGCGAACGCGAAGTCTCCGCCTACCTGATGCAGGGCCTCACCTCTAAACAAATAGGCAAGGCACTGACCATTAGCCACCGCACGGTAGAGATTTACCGCGCACGGCTCATGCGCAAGTACCAAGCATCCACCACCGCAGATTTGGTGCACAAACTGTTGGCAGGCTAAAAACAGTGCCAGTAAAATATACGATTCTCTTCACAGGACCCCAAAATGTCTCTCTTTTCCGCTGTCGAAATGGCCCCCCGTGACCCTATTTTGGGTTTGAACGAACAATTCAACGCCGATACCAACCCTGCCAAAGTGAATTTAGGCGTTGGTGTGTATTTCGACGATAACGGCAAGTTGCCCCTGCTGCAGTGCGTGCAAGCCGCTGAAAAAGCCATGATGGACAAACCCACCGCCCGTGGCTACCTGCCCATCGACGGTATCGTGGCCTATGACAACGCCGTTAAAGCCTTGGTTTTTGGGGCAGACAGCGAAGCCGTCACTTCCGGCCGCGTAGCCACGGTGCAGGCCATTGGCGGCACCGGTGGCTTGAAGATTGGCGCTGACTTCCTGAAAAAAGTCAGCCCCAACGCCACCGTGCTCATCTCCGACCCCAGCTGGGAAAACCACCGCGCCCTGTTTACCAACGCCGGTTTCAAGGTGGACACCTACGCCTACTTTGACGCTGCTGCCAACGGTGGCAAGGGCGGCGTGAACTTTGACGGCTATTTGGCCAGCCTCAACGCGGCAGCGCCCGGTACCATCGTGGTGCTGCACGCCTGCTGCCACAACCCCACCGGCTACGACATCACCCCCGCGCAGTGGGACCAAGTGATTGCCGTAGTGAAGGCCAAGGGCCTGACCCCCTTCCTCGATATGGCCTACCAAGGCTTTGGCTACGGCATTGCCGAAGACGGCGCTGTCATTCAAAAGTTTGTAGCTGCTGGCCTGAACTGCTTTGTCTCCACCAGCTTCTCCAAGAGCTTTAGCCTGTACGGAGAGCGTGTAGGTGGCTTGTCTGTGCTGTGCACCGACAAAGAAGAAGCAGGCCGTGTGCTGAGCCAACTCAAAATTGCCATTCGCACCAACTACTCCAACCCACCCACCCACGGTGGTGCTGTGGTGGCTGCTGTGCTGAACAACCCCGAGCTGCGCGCCCTGTGGGAGAAAGAGCTGGGCGAAATGCGCGTGCGCATCAAAGCCATGCGCCAAAAGCTGGTGGATGGCCTGAAAGCCGCTGGGGTGAAGCAAGACATGTCTTTCATCACCACCCAAATCGGTATGTTT
>JBIIYT010000427.1:0-2589 GCA_044346675.1 Rhodoferax sp.
GGCTTGTAAACCGTGGCGCGATTTTAACTACAAGTCTGCTCACACCAGCTTGGCATCAAACCCCGCCTCGTTCAGTATCGCCAGCACCTGTTCCACATGGGCATGCCCTCGGGTTTGCACCACCAGTTCAATTTCGGCATTTTGGGCCGAGAGGGTGGTGAAGGCGCGTTGGTGGTGCACTTCGTCAATATTGGCACCGGCTTCGGCCACCATGGCAGTGATGCGGGCCAAGGTGCCTGGCACGTCGCGCGCACTTACCCGAATGCGGGCCAGCCGCCCGGCGCGCACCATGCCGCGCTGAATAATGGCGGCGAGCAGCAGCGGGTCGATATTGCCGCCACACAGCACCAGCCCCACGCGCTTGCCCCTAAATCGCTCCGGGTACTTCAACAGTGCCGCTAAGCCCGCTGCACCTGCGCCTTCGACCAAGGTTTTCTCTACCTCCAGCAGCATCACCAGGGCCTGTTCAATATCGCCTTCGTCTACCAGCAGCAAGTCGTCCACGCGTTGCGCGATGATCTCTGTCGTGATACGCCCCGGCGTGCCCACCGCAATACCCTCGGCAATGCTGCTCGTGCCTTGAGGGTGTTGCGTGCCCTTGATGGCGTTGAACATGGCAGGAAAGCGCACGGTTTGCACCCCCACCACCTCCATGTCAGGCCGCAGTGCTTTGGCCACGGTTGCCATGCCAGAGACCAGGCCGCCCCCGCCAATGGCTACTACCAAGCAGTCAAGGTTTGGTACTTCGGCCAGCATTTCCAGCGCCACCGTGCCTTGGCCGGCCACAATGGCTTCGTCGTCAAAGGGGTGCACAAAGCACAGGTTTTGCGCCTGACCCAGCGCCACGGCGTGAGCCCGGGCTTGGTCTAGCGTATCACCATGCAAAATAACCTCGGCACCAAAACCCCGGGTGCGCTCCACTTTTACCCCGGGCGTGAAGCGTGGCATCACAATCACTGCCCGCATGCCCAGACGCTGTGCGTGGTAGGCCACGCCTTGGGCATGGTTGCCGGCACTCATGGCAATTACGCCACTTTTCGCTTGATCTGGGGTGAGCTGCGCCAACTTGTTGCACGCGCCACGTTCTTTGAATGAGGCGGTGAACTGCAGGTTTTCAAACTTCAGGTAAACCTGCGCCCCGGTAATGTCTGACAAGGTTTGCGATGCCACGCACGGTGTTTTGAGCACATGGCCTTCTAGGCGCTGGGCCGCTTGGACGATGTCTGAATATTGAATCATGCTGGCATTGTGATGGGATTTGCGTCAAAGAAGAGCATTGAAATATTTTTGCACAACACTTCCATCTTTCGGTAGTCTGCGGTATCGTGACACACAAGCACCTCAACCTGCTGGAGGCTTTTGATGGCCAAGCGTTTGCAGTTTTCGCCCACTGGGGGGCACCTTATTCCGTCACCGGGCTTGCAAGACGCGCCGGTGCTGGATTTGATGTGCTCCCATTTTGTGCTCACCCTCGCCGTGCGCCAGGGTGCAAACTTCAATGTGCGCCGCGATTTCAATGGCATTGTGGGTTTGGCCGGGCGCCACTTGGTGTGGCCCGCATCCGCGCTGGTGCGTTTGCGTGAGTTTTTGAGCCGGCGTTGCCAAGGCAACGAGTTGTGGCGCGGCCAGGAAGCCTTGGAGCCCGCCGCCTTTTTAGCCCGCTACGGTACGTGGCGCGGCCCGTATGACGAGGCCACGCTGTTTTTCTTTCTAGATGAATACGCCAAAGACCAGCCCAAAGACCTGGTTTCGGTCTTGGCGGTTACGGGCGACTGGCTCAGCCACGCGCTCAAAAAACAATCCACCTTGGTGGAGAAAAACATCAACGCGCTGGCGGGTTTGTTGCAGCTCAACAAAGCCGAGCGGGCCTTGCTCTTGTACGGCACCTTGGCCCGCTACCAGCGCGATATGCGCAGTATCTTGGTGGAGTTCAAGGTCAACAACGCACCCGAGGCCTTTGCCGCCATTGCCGAAGTGGCCGGGGTCAACGCCCAAGAGGTGGGCGACGCGCTGCGGGCGGGCTCTAGGCTAGAGCGCATTGGGCTGGTGGAAAACCTGATCTCGGAGAACAACATTACCGACCTGGCCGACCTGATGAAGGTGAGTGACAAGCTGCCCCCGGTGCTCATGCGCCAGTACCGCGATCAGGCCGAGCTCATGGCGGTGTTCACCCGTTTGTCTTCCAAAAGCGCTTTGGCGCTGGACGACTTTGCCTTCGTGGCTGAAGACGCCAAAGTGCTGTGCAGCCTGCTGGCCCACGCCGTGGCGCGCAAAGAGGCGGGCGTCAACATCTTGCTCTACGGCCCCCCTGGCACCGGCAAAACGGAGCTGGCCAAAGTGGTGGCGCAGGCCGCGGGGCTGGAGCTGTTTGAGGTGGAATACGCGGACCGCGATGGCAATTCTTTAAGCGGTCGCGACCGCTACCGGTCTTTGCAAATTGCCCAGGTTTTTCTCAAGGGTAGGGCCCAAGCGGCACTGCTGTTTGACGAGGTGGAAGATGTTTTCCCCCCCATCTCCAGCGAAACCGCCCACCTGATTGCCCGGGCCGACGCAGCACCCAGCCCACCTAGCGGCAGCGTGAGCGGCAAG
>JBIIYT010000069.1:0-8913 GCA_044346675.1 Rhodoferax sp.
CCAAGGCCATGGCCTTAGTCATTTGAATGATGGCTGCCTTGCTCATGCAGTACACACCAATTTGCGGCAGCACCCGCAAACCGGCCATGGATGCCACGTTGATGATGCGCCCGCCGGTAAAGCTGCCTGGAGCCGCACCGGTGGCACGCGCCAGCATGCGCTTGCCGACCTCTTGCGCTACAAAAAAAGCGCCCTTGGTGTTGGTGTCAAACATGAAGTCGTAATCTTCGGGCGATACATCTTGCAAGCGCTGGGTGGTACTCACGCCCGAGTTGTTCAGCAATATGTCGATAGAGCCGACCTCGGTCTCGGCGTGCGCCACGGCAGATTTGATGGAGGCGTGGTCGGTCACGTCCAGTTCAATGACGTGGGCGTCGCCCCCTTCTCCGTCAATCTGGGCGCGCAGTTCTTTAAGCTTGTCAATGCGTCGGCTGGCCAAGACAACCGCCGCGCCTGCGCCGGCCAAGGTTCGCGCAAACTGCGCGCCCAAGCCACCGGATGCTCCAGTGATAAACGCAACGCGGCCAGAAAGGTCAATGCTGTAAGCCATTTTCAAAGTCTCCAAAAAACCATGGGGCGCTCATATTGCACACGTCCCACGAATAAAATCATTTTCAAAGCTGCGCCGCATCGGTTAATGTTGCGCAATTCTGCACAGGCCCATTATTAAGCGATAACGCCCATGACAAACCAAGAAATACTGGCCCAATTTGGCCCACGCGAAACGATGGAGTACGACGTGGTGGTCGTAGGAGGGGGCCCAAGCGGCTTGGCCACCGCTATCCGCATCAAACAATTGGCGGCAGAAAAAGGCAACGATGTATCGGTAGTGGTGCTCGAAAAAGGGTCTGAGCCGGGGGCGCACATCTTGTCCGGCGCCATCATGGACCCGATTGCCCTGACCGAACTTTTCCCCAACTGGAAAGAAATGGGGGCTCCGCTCAAGCAACCCGTCACCGACGACGCCATGGTTTTTTTGGGCGAAAAGTCTGCCTTTCGCACACCCAACTTTTTGTTGCCCGATTGCTTTCAAAACCACGGCAACTACGTCATTAGCTTGGGCGCGCTGACACGCTGGCTGGCGGAACAAGCGGAAGCTCTCGGGGTGGAAATATTCCCCGGCTTTGCGGCGGCTGAGGTGCTATACAACGACGATGCAGCCACCAACGGTGGTATGCCATCCGTGCGCGGAGTGGCCACCGGCAATATGGGCGTGGGCAAAGACGGCGTGCCGGGGGAAAATTTTCAGTTGGGTATGGAGCTGTGCGCCAAGTACACCGTGTTTGCCGAAGGCGCGCGCGGCCACTTGGGCAAGCAGCTCATTGCCAAATACCAACTCGACGCGGGCAAAGACCCGCAGACTTATGGCCTAGGCATCAAGGAAGTGTGGGAGATTGACCCCGCACGCCACCAGCCGGGTTTTGTCATGCACACCGCTGGCTGGCCTATGGACAACAGCACCTATGGCGGGGCGTTTTTGTACCACGCCGAAGACAACAAAATTGCACTGGGTTTTATCACCGGGCTGGACTACAGCAACCCCTACCTCAGCCCCTTTGAAGAGTTTCAGCGCTGGAAGACGCACCCCAATATTCGTTGGTATTTTGAAGGGCAGGACCAGGGCCTCAAGCCTGCCAAACGCCTGGCCTACGGTGCCCGCGCCATTACCGCAGGCGGTTTGCTGTCTTTGCCCAAAACCGTGTTCCCAGGTGGTGCACTGGTGGGCTGCGACGCAGGTTTTTTGAATGTGAGCCGCATCAAAGGCAGCCACGCCGCGATCAAAAGCGGCATGCTAGCCGCTGAGGCCGCGTTTGAAGCTGTTACAAATGGCCGCCAGCATGACGAGCTGGCCGCCTACCCTGCAGCTTTTGAGAAGAGCTGGCTACACAAAGAGCTGCTCAAGTCGCGCAACTTCAAGGCATGGTTCAAGCGCGGGCTGACCGTGGCCACCATCATGAACGCCATAGAGCAATTCCTGCTCAGGGGCCATGTGCCGTGGACGCTGCGCCGCACCCAAGCCGATCACACTTACCTCAAGCCCGCAGCGGAGTGTGAGCCGATTGTGTACCCCAAGCCCGATGGTGTGCTGACCTTTGACCGCCTCAGCAGTGTATTCATCAGCAACACCAACCACGAAGAGCAGCAACCCGCGCACCTGACGCTGAAAGATGCTTCAGTGCCTGTAACTATCAACTTGGAAAAGTATGCTGGGCCCGAGGCACGCTACTGCCCCGCTGGTGTATATGAGTTTGTGAACGACGCGCACAATGTGCAGCGCCTGCAAATCAACGCGCAAAACTGTGTGCACTGCAAAACCTGCGACATCAAAGACCCCACGCAAAACATTGTGTGGGTCACGCCTGAAGGCGGTGGTGGGCCCAACTACGCAGGAATGTAAACTCCCACACCATGACTGAAACCCAACCCAACACCGTAACCCGCCCCCCACTGCCCGACCGCCTGTGCATAGACCCTCGCAGTCCCCACCACAACGCGGCTATTTTTGAACACGAAATTGGTATCCGTCTGAACGATAAAGAAAGAATGGATGTAGAGGAATACTGCATCAGCGAGCGCTGGGTGAAAGTGCCCGCTGGCAAAACTCTAGACCGCAAGGGCAAGCCTTTGCTCATTCTTTTGAAGGGCAAAGTCGAGGCCTTTTACCGGTAGTTTAGAATTGCCAAAGTCAGGAGAGAGCTAGCCAACGCGCTGGCCGCCGAAGGCGCAGGATTGCTGATTGCAGTGGTCTGAACGCTCAGGCAAAAGGACTGACAAACGTTACCAGCGTGCCCACGCTGGCCAACGATTCCCCACTGGAGAGAGGCCGCACCCGATGCGACCCACCGAAGGAGCAAACCGCAGCAGACGCCTACACAGGTGCCATGCACGGTGAATCTCTCAGGTAAAGCGGACAGCGGGGGCAGCACCGGGCGAGAGCAGCCATGTTTTCGCCTTGGTATTTGACTTGCCCCCAAGCGCCTTGGCGCTTTTCTATGAACGAGAACTGCCATGTCCGCCAACGCACCGAAACCCACTTCTGATCAAGCCCTGCAAACTACTCCGCTCAACGCGCTGCACATCGAGCTAGGCGCACGGATGGTGCCATTTGCGGGCTACTCCATGCCGGTGCAATACCCCAGCGGCTTGATGGCCGAGCACCACCACACCCGCAAAGCCGCAGGCTTGTTTGATGTGTCGCACATGGGACAGTTGCGCTTGGTGGGGCCTGACGCAGCTGCGGCTTTCGAGAGCCTGATTCCCGTGGATGTGATCGACCTGCCCGTGGGCAAGCAGCGCTATGGCCTGTTGCTCAATGAAGACGGCGGCATCATTGACGACCTGATGTTTTTTAACAAAGGCAATAACGAAATCTTTGTGATCGTGAATGGTGCATGCAAGGTGGGAGATATTGCGCACATCCAATACGCTATTGGTCACCGCTGCGAAGTGATCGCTATGCCAGAGATGGCGCTCTTGGCGCTGCAAGGCCCGCAGGCCGTGACTGCATTGGCGCGCTTGGCACCGGGTGTGGAGAAGTTGGTGTTCATGACCGGGGGCAACTTCACGGTGAATACTGGCGCGCAAAAGATAGACGTATTCCTCACCCGCAGTGGTTACACCGGAGAAGACGGGTTTGAGATATCGGTGCACACAGAAGATGCCGATGCACTGGCCCGCGCCTTGCTGGCGCAGCCTGAAGTCAAACCCATTGGTTTAGGCGCACGCAACTCCCTGCGCCTGGAAGCCGGCCTGTGTCTGTATGGCAATGACATTGACACCACCACCCACCCCGTAGAGGCCAGCCTCACCTGGGCCATTCAAAAAGTGCGCCGCACAGGGGGCGCACGCGCAGGCGGCTTTCCAGGTGCTACAAAAATACTAGCTGCTCTCGCCGATTCCACCAGCGCTACAGCACCCAAAGGCAGAAAAAAACGCGTCGGCCTGATCGCCCAAGAGCGCATTCCCGTGCGCGACCATACCGAACTGCAAGACGGCCAAGGCAACGCAATAGGCGAAGTGACCAGCGGCCTCTTAGGCCCCACCATCGATAAACCCATTGCCATGGGTTACGTAGACGCAGCATTCAGCGCACTGGGCACGCAAGTGGTTGCCATTGTGCGCGGCAAGCCGGTTCCTATGCTGGTATCCAGCATGCCATTTGTACCCACCAACTATTTTCGCGGCTGATTTTTACCCCCACCCAACGACTTACCCACTTACCTAGGAGCACACCATGTCTATCAAATACACCCCCGACCACGAATGGCTTAACGTTGCAGGCGACATCGCTACCGTTGGCATCACCCACCATGCACAAGACGCGCTGGGAGACGTGGTCTTTGTAGATCTGCCAGAAGTGGGCAGCACCTTTGCCGCCAAAGACGTAGCCGGTGTGGTGGAATCGGTCAAAGCCGCAGCAGACGTGTATATGCCCGTGAGTGGTGAGATCACCGAAGTCAATGAAACGCTGCGCGACGATCCTTCGCTGGCAAACACCGACCCGCTGGGCGCGGGCTGGTTCTTTAAGGTCAAGCTGAGCAAGCCTGCCGAGCTGGACGCGCTGATGGATGAGACCAGCTACACCGCTTTTTCCGCCAACGCCTAAATCTGTTTTAACCGCCGCCAGTAGAGCGGCACTTTGAGCATCGCCATGTCTAAGAACACTGCCCCCACTCTTGCCTCGTTAGAAAACGCCAGCGAATTCCACGCCCGCCACATTGGCATCACCCCCGCTGACGAAGCACTCATGCTCCAAGCCATTGGCGAGTCGTCGCGCAAAGACTTGATCGACAGCATTGTGCCGCGCTCCATTGCGCGCAAGAGCGCCATGGCTATTCCTGCGGCTATTACCGAGGCAGCGGCGCTGGCGGAACTCAAGGCCTTGGCGGCCAAAAACAAGGTTTTCAAAAGCTTCATTGGCCAGGGCTACTACGGCACACACACGCCCGGCGTTATTCTGCGCAACATTTTGGAGAATCCCGCTTGGTACACGGCCTACACACCCTACCAAGCCGAGATTTCGCAGGGGCGCATGGAAGCTTTGATCAATTTCCAGACGATGGTGTGCGACCTGACCGGCATGCCCATAGCCAATGCGTCCATGCTGGACGAAGCCACCGCTGCAGCCGAGGCCATGACGCTGGCCAAACGCTCGGTCAGGGCCAAAGGCAATGTGTTTATCGTGGCAGGCGACGCGCACCCACAGACCGTCGAAGTCATCCAGACCCGTGCCGCACCGCTGGGCATCGTGGTCAAGCTGGCAAACTCCGAGGAAGAATGGCATGCACTGATCGCCGGGGACGATTACTTTGCAGTGCTAGAGCAGTACCCATCCACCAGCGGCCGACTGGGCGAGGAAGGCGACGATGTCAAAACGGTGCACCGCAAGGGCGGCGCCTACATCGTGGCTGCCGACTTGCTGGCCCTCACCCTGCTGGTTCCACCCGGTGAATGGGGCGCTGGCGACCCGGCGGGCGCGGCCGACATCGTGGTGGGCACCACGCAGCGCTTTGGCATGCCGCTGTGCAATGGTGGCCCGCATGCGGCCTACATGGCCTGCCGCGACGAGTTCAAACGCTCCCTGCCCGGCCGCTTGGTGGGAGTGAGTATCGATGCGCACGGCAACCCCGCCTACCGCCTTGCGCTGCAAACGCGCGAGCAACACATACGCCGTGAGAAGGCCACCTCCAACATCTGCACCGCTCAGGTGCTACCCGCGGTGGTGGCCAGCATGTATGCGGTGTACCACGGGCCAGAAGGCCTCAAGCGCATCGCTACTCGGGTTGCCACCCTAACCGCAATTCTTGCCAAGGGCTTTGAGCTCCTAGGCGTCGACATCGGTGACGGGAAAGCCTTCGACACACTGTGCCTAAAAACCGACGCCGCTACTAACGTAATAGCGGCAAACGCACTAGCTGCCGGCGTGAACGTGCGGGTTGCATGGGACGACTACATCTGCATCTCGCTGGACGAGACCAGCACGCGCGAAGATGTAGAACTGCTGTGGCGCCTTTTCGCGCAGCCGGGCCAGAGCCTTCCTAAAGTCGAAACGCTGCAAGCCCATGCACAACCCTTGATTCCCCCTGCCCTGCGCCGCACCAGCGCATTCCTCACCCACCCCGTCTTCAACACCCACCACTCTGAGACCGGCATGCTGCGCTATATCCGTATGCTGAGCGACAAAGATTTGGCACTAGACCGCAGCATGATTCCGCTGGGCAGCTGCACCATGAAACTCAACGCCACCAGCGAGATGATTCCCATCACCTGGCCGGAGTTTGCCAACATTCACCCCTTGTGCCCTGCTGACCAGCGCGCGGGTTATGCGGAATTGGACGAACAGCTGCGCGCTTGGCTGTGCGCCGCCACGGGCTATGCAGGCATAAGCCTGCAGCCCAACGCAGGCAGCCAGGGCGAATATGCAGGCCTGTTGGTGATCAAGGCCTTCCATGAAAGCAAAGGCCAAGGCCACCGTAATATCTGTCTCATCCCCTCCAGCGCACACGGCACCAACCCGGCCAGCGCGCAAATGGTGGGCATGCAGGTGGTGGTCACCAAGTGTGATGACAACGGCAACGTGGACATGGCCGATTTGCAAGCCAAGTGCGAAGCGCACAGCGCCAACTTGGCCGCGGTGATGATCACCTACCCCAGCACCCACGGCGTGTTCGAAACCAGCGTGAAAGAGCTGTGTGCGCTGGTGCACCAGCATGGTGGGCGCGTGTATGTGGACGGTGCCAACATGAACGCCTTGGTGGGCACGGCAGCGCCCGGTGAGTTTGGTGGCGATGTGAGCCACCTGAACCTGCACAAAACCTTCTGCATTCCCCACGGTGGCGGTGGCCCCGGTGTGGGCCCAGTGTGCGTGGTGGCAGACTTGGTGCCGTTCTTGCCCGGGCACGCAGCAGGTGGCGTGAAGAGCAAAGGTGTGGGCGCAGTCAGTGCCGCGCCCTTGGGCAACGCTGCCGTGCTCCCCATCAGCTGGATGTACTGCCGCATGATGGGTGCAGATGGCCTGCAACACGCCACCGAAGCCGCTATTCTTGCGGCCAACTACATAAGCGCCCGTTTAGCCGACCACTACCCCACGCTGTATGCATCAGAGAACGGCCACGTAGCGCACGAATGCATTTTGGATCTGCGCCAATTCAAAGACACCTGCGGCGTGATGGCTGAAGACGTAGCCAAGCGCCTGATGGACTACGGCTTTCACGCGCCCACGCTCTCGTTCCCTGTGCCCAACACGCTGATGGTGGAGCCTACTGAGAGCGAAACCCTGGCCGAGCTGGATCGTTTTATCAACGCGATGATTGCCATTCGCGCAGAAATTGCCAAAGTAGAACATGGCGGCTGGCCGCAAGACAACAATCCGCTCAAACACGCCCCCCACACCAGCGCCAGCCTGCTGGGTGCAGAGTGGAACCGTCCCTACTCGCGCGAAACAGCCGCCTTCCCCGTGGCCTCGCTCAAGCAAGTGAAATACTGGCCCACCATTGGCCGGGTGGACAACGTGTATGGCGACCGCAACCTGAGTTGCAGCTGCATACCCGTGTCTGACTACGCCTAACTAGGCCTAGCTGAGAAGCAGCTTCACTAATAGCTCAATATGGCCGTATCCGTCTTTGACCTTTTCAAAATCGGCATCGGCCCCAGCAGCTCCCACACCGTGGGGCCTATGCGCGCAGCGCGCCAGTTTGTAGCGCGGCTGCAGCATGCGGGTCTGCTCGCCCACACGGCCACCGTGCGGTGTTGGCTACACGGCTCGCTGGGTGCCACTGGCAAGGGCCACGCCAGCGATGTGGCCGTGCTGCTGGGCTTGTGCGGCCACGAGCCCGACACGGTGGATGTGGACCAGATCCCAGCCTTGCTGGCCGAGGTGCGCAGCAGCAAGAGCCTGTGCTTGAGCGGCGTGCATAGCATTGCCTTCAACGAGAAAGACGACCTGCTCTTCATGCGTGCACCCCTGCCCTTCCACGCCAATGGCATGCGGTTTGTGGCACTGGATGCGGCGGGCAAGGAGCTAGCCAACCGCGTGTATTACTCTGTAGGCGGCGGCTTCATCGTCAGTGACGAAGTGGCTGCAGACGGAAGCCGTCAAAAGGTGATTGCACCCGATGCCACCGCGTTGCCGCTGCCCTTTACCAGCGGCGACCAACTACTCGAGCTGGCCCAGCGCGAGGGACTCACCATTGCGCAAGTCATGCACCGCAACGAGCAACACTGGCGCTCAGATGCTGAGATAGACGCAGGCCTACTGCGCATCTGGCAGGTCATGCAAGACTGCGTGCATCGGGGCTGCCGCACAGAGGGCGTGCTGCCCGGCGGCTTCAAAGTCAAACGCCGTGCAGCGCCTTTGTTTCAGGCGCTCAGCGCCAACCCCGAAGCAGCCTTGCGCGACCCACTGCAAGTGCTGGACTGGGTCAACCTGTATGCGCTGGCAGTCAACGAAGAAAACGCCGCCGGTGGCCGCGTGGTCACCGCCCCTACCAACGGGGCGGCGGGCATTGTGCCCGCGGTGCTCCACTACTACACGCGCTTTGTGCCAGGAGCGACCGATGCAGGCGTCATCGACTTCCTGCTCACCGCCGCAGCCATCGGTATTTTGTACAAAGAAAATGCGTCTATCAGTGGTGCGGAAGTGGGCTGTCAAGGCGAGGTGGGTGTAGCCTGCTCTATGGCCGCCGCTGCGCTATGTGCGGTGATGGGGGGTACACCGCAGCAAGTAGAAAATGCAGCAGAGATTGGCATGGAGCACCACTTGGGCCTCACCTGTGACCCCGTGGGTGGTCTGGTGCAAATACCGTGCATAGAGCGCAACGCCATTGCGTCGGTCAAAGCCATCAACGCTGCCCGCATGGCGCTGCGGGGGGATGGCTCTCACTTCGTGTCGCTGGACAAGGTCATCAAGACCAT
>JBIIYT010000428.1:0-2583 GCA_044346675.1 Rhodoferax sp.
GCGCAGCTTGCAAAAGTAGCGCTAGCTTTCTTTCACCTTCCACAGCTTGCCGCACAGCCCGCGGTACACAAAGGCCTGCGCCGGTGTGCTGGGGCTGGTGCCCACGGGCTCTATGGACACGGCAAGCTCCACCGCTGTGAAGAACACTTTTTCTGCGGGCTCGCCCAATGCCATGCGCACATACTTGCCGCTGGGCAGCGGCCCAATGGGCGAGACCGCACCAGCCTTGTCTATGCGCCACAAATACAAGGTGCTGCCCGCGGGCACATCGGTTGCGGTGACTTGTTTGACATCTACCGCCAAGCCTTGGCGCAGGCTAGACACAATGAGCCCGGGCTTGCCCTGCGGCGTGGCCAGCACGCCCACATAGCTTTGGGGGAGCAGCGTGTCTTGCTGGCTTTCTTGTTGCATTTGCCACACCGCGGGCACCAGCGTGCCCAGCACCAGCCCCATAGCCAATGCGCCTGCCGGAATAGGTGTCAGCCAGCGCTGCCACCAGCGGCCCACGGCTTGCGATGCTGAACCCGAAGTAGCCGACTTATCTGCAATGCCCGCACGCTTTGCAATGCTGCTCCACAGCGCTGCGCTGGGCTGCATGGGCGGCAGTGTGGTGAGCATGGGGCCTAGGCGTTCGGTCCAACCCTGCACGGCATGGGCCAACACCGCGCGCTGCGGGTGGGCGCCGTGCAGCACGCTTTCAAACCGGCGGCGCGCGCGGCCCTGCAACGTGCCCAGCACGTAGGCACTGGCCAGCTGGTCTATGGCGCTGGGGTGGTGGTACCAGTTCATGCGGCGGCCTCCATACAGCCTTTCAAGCGCTGCAGGCTGCGCCGGGTCCAAGCCTTTACCGTGCCCAAGGGGCGGCGCATGCGCGCGGCAATCTCGGGGTGGGTCAAGCCTTCATAAAAAGCCAGTATCACCGCTTGGCGCGGCTCCTGCTCTAGCGCCCCCATGCAGTGGCCCAGGCGCTGGCCGTCTTCTGACTCCAACAGTTGCTCCAGCGGCGAACCGGTGTCGTCCACCACATCGTGCATGTGGGTGTTGCCATCGCTGTCTTGCCAGTGCAGGGCTTGCTCAGGCTTCTTTTTGCGCAGCGCGTCTATGGCGCGGTTGCGGGTGACAACGCACAACCAAGCCAAGGTGAAGGTTTGGCCGGCTGTGGTCGGCTCCAATTTGCGCTGCTCAGCTTGGTGCCAAACGGAGAGGAACACCTCTTGCAACACGTCTTCGGCCAGCGCGCGGTCTTGCACCACGCGCCAGGCCACCGCTATCAAGCGCGCCGCCACCAGCCGGTACAGCGCTTGCAGGGCCGCCGCGTCGCGCAGGGCGATGCGCGAAAGCAGCTGGGCAATTTGGTCGCGCTCGTCCATACAAGAAGTGGGCAGGTAGGTGAGGGGTGCAGCGCCTAGGCACCCACCCGTTTAATAAGAAGACTTATTGTAGACAGGCTGTGCAACCGGTTTTGCCGCGCCTGAATTTGCAGCACCAGAGGACACGATGCGCCACACGCCGCCGCTGCCGTCGCCATTGCGATCACCGGGTTTGGCGTCGCCCGCAAAGTAATACAGGGGCTTGCCCTTCACGGTCCATTGCTTAGCGCCGTTGGCGTCAATCAAGCCAAAGTCACCCTGGGCCACAGCGCCGGGCTTGGCCACAAAGGCAGGCCACGCGACCAAACAGCCGCCCGCGCAGTTGCTCTTGTTAGCTTCGTCTTTGTCAAATGTGTAGACCGTGCGGCCAGCGGCATCAGCCAACACGCCGTCGCGCACCACGGGCTGGGCCTGCACGGCGGAGGTCAACAATGCCAACACCGCGGCGGCCAAGAGGGTAGATTTAGTCATGCTATTAGTTCCTAAAAAGTGGAACGCGACATTGCGTTCTGCTTTTAGAACGCAGGCTTGGGCGGTTTGGATGCAGGGGGGTGCAAATATTTGTTGCGCAACTTGGGGGCCAACTTCATAAAGTTGCATTGCGTTTTCTAGACGCTTAGCCCAAACCGGCCAAGCTAGAGCCGTTCGGCGGATAGGAACTTCTTGGCAAGGTTTTCGGCCTCTTTGCTAAAAATGAAATCCTGACCTTTGTCGATGTTCATCGGGCTGCGGGCTTCATCTTTGTACTTCACATCCCCCACCGTAACGAAAGGCCTCCCAGTAGTTGCGTTTTTTCCTATAGACATTTCGTTCACTTTAATCCAAGCAACACCGTCCGAATTGCGGTCTACGTAGAAGGACATTTCTATGTACCACTTGCAGCCATTTTTTGCGAGCACGGCCATCTGCCGCAGCATCGCGCGTTGACGATCATCTTCTAGCACTGAGATGAGCCCTGTATGGATACTAATTCCTTGCGCCTGGAGCTCTTGCGCAAAGAAGTCCAGGACCGCCTGATTGAAGCTGTCTCGGAGTTCATCAAGCTTTCGATCTGTGCCTTTCTCTCCTCCTATGGCAGTAGCGACAACGCACGATTGACTTAAGGTCTCTTTGGAGTTGACCCCATTTCACGGACACCTTATTGTTCCTACAGAAGGAGTCCGAAGTGTCCAAACCACACACACCCAAGCCGCCGTACTCGGCGCAATTTCGT
>JBIIYT010000429.1:0-2579 GCA_044346675.1 Rhodoferax sp.
AGGCTTTTCTATGGCGCGGCGACACCGATGCCCTGATTACCCGCAACGTCTACCTAGTGCCTGTGGCCTACGCCAATGAAATCAGGGGCGCCAGCGTGACCATTGGCATGCACTCGTACAACGGCTGCGACGTGAAGAAGTTTGCCATTGAGCCGCGCGACGGCGGCGTGATGACGCTGACCTGTAGCGTGGCGCTTTACCCAAACTCTGGCGACGTGGCCGATTTGGCGAAGTTTGTCCAAGACGAGGTTGCCATCAGCATCGAGGGGCCTCCCGACCTATTTGCTGGTGAGCCTGACGCAGCGCCGGACACCAAGCCAACCCCAAAGACGACAGGCGACTTATTGGGTGGAGCGGTTGACCCCAGGTATTCCGATGCTATGGCAATCGTGCGCACTCAGAAGAAGGCCAGCATTTCGCTCGTGCAGCGAATGCTCAAGATTGGCTACAACCGGGCCGCCAGTTTGATGGAAGACATGGAAAAGGCCGGAGTTGTGTCGCCCATGCGTGGAAACGGAACCCGCGAGGTATTGGCATGCTAACCCCCCAATTCAACCTGCCTATCCACCCAGAGCTGGTGGTAGACCTCTTTGCCGGCGGCGGCGGTGCCAGCACTGGCATTGAGCAAGCCATCGGCCGTGCTGTGGACATTGCAATCAACCACGACCCCGAAGCCGTGGCGCTGCACCAAGCTAACCACCCGCAGACTCGCCATTTTGTGAGCGATGTGTTTGAGGTTGACCCCGTGACAGTAACCGCTGGTCAGCCAGTGGGCCTACTGTGGGCCAGCCCGGATTGCAAACATTTCAGCAAGGCCAAGGGCGGCAAGCCGGTGAGTAAGAAAATCCGCAGCCTTGCGTGGGTGGTGGTCAAGTGGGCCAAGGCCGTGCGGCCCCGTGTGATTTGCCTAGAAAATGTAGAAGAGTTCCAGACTTGGGGCCCACTAGGTGCCGATAACATGCCCTGCCCCAAACGCAAGGGCGACACCTTCAAGGAATGGAAACTCGCGCTGGAAACACTGGGCTATGTGATTGAGCACCGCGAGCTGCGCGCCTGCGACTACGGTGCCCCCACCATCCGCAAGCGCCTGTTTCTGGTGGCGCGTTGTGACGGCCAGCCCATTGTGTGGCCACAGCCTACCCACGCTGCGCCCGACTCGCTGCAGATCAAGGCCAAGAAACTCAAGCCATGGCGCACCGCGGCAGAGTGCATTGACTGGAGCATCCCTGCGCCCAGCATCTTTGAACGCAAAAAGCCACTGGCCGATGCCACCTGCAAGCGAATTGCCAAAGGTATACAGCGCTATGTGGTCGATGCGGCCGAGCCGTTTATTGTGAATGTTGCCAACAGCAAAACCACCGGCAGAGGGCCCAACAACTGGCCGGGTGCAGAACCCTTGCGCACAGTAACGAGCTCACCCGGTTTCGCGCTGGCTGTACCGACACTAATTCAAACCGGCTATGGTGAGCGTGAAGGCCAAGCACCGCGCGCGCTGGATATTGGCAAACCCATCGGCACACTGGTGGGCAGCCAAAAGCATGCGCTGGTGTCAGCCTTTCTAGCAAAGAACTACACGGGCGTGGTGGGCTCCGATATGGCCGACCCGGTGGCCACTGTCACAACCGTTGACCACCACAGCCTTGTGACGGCACACATGACCAAGTTCAATACTGGGAGTGTCGGATTTGCAGTCGATACCCCAATGCACACGGTCACAGCCGGGGGCGAACAAGCGCGGCCTGGCACCGCAATCACGCAGGGCATAGTCACCGCCAGCATGGTGCACCTGGGCCACGGCGAGGGTGCAGGCAGCACCAAGCGGCGCAGCCACGGTATTCGTGACGTTCGGGAGCCGGTCAACACCATCACAGCCAGTGGAGCCGTGGGCGCACTGGTCACCAGCCACATGCTCAAGCTGCGCGGCACCAACGTGGGCAGCCCAACCGACGAGCCACTGCACACCATCAGCGCCCAGGGCACCCACCACGCCGAGGTGCGCGCCTTCCTCATAAAGTATTACGGCACTGACCAAGACCCGCGCCTAACCGAACCCATGCACACAGTGCCCACAAAAGACCGCTTTGGCCTGGTAACTGTGCACGGCGAGGAATACGCGATTGTGGACATTGGCCTGCGCATGCTCACCCCGCGTGAGCTGTACCGCGCCCAAGGCTTTCCAGAGAGCTACGAAATAGACACCGGGGGCGACGGCCGCGCCCTGAGCAAGACCGCCCAGGTGCGCATGTGTGGAAACAGCGTCTGCCCGCCCATGAGTAAAGCCATTGTGGGTGCCAATTACACCCAGCCACAACAACAACGGAGAGCCGCATGACCGAATCCGACATCCTCAAACGCACCCGCGAGTGCGGAGACTGCCTTGAATGGACTGGCTCCTTTGTGCACGACGAGGCTCCGGTTATTTCCATCAAGAACCGCAAAATCTACGTGAAGCGCCACCTGATGCAATTGGCTGGCCGCAAGATAGACGGCCTATGCGTGACCAACAATTGCGGAAACACGGCCTGCGTGAACCCAAAACATCTACAGATCGTCACCAAGGCAACGATCATTAAACGCAC
>JBIIYT010000070.1:0-8900 GCA_044346675.1 Rhodoferax sp.
TAGATGAGATCTGGTGTATCAGCGTGAACGATGCATTCGTGATGGGCGCATGGGCGCGCGACCAAAAGACCGAGGGCAAAGTGCGCATGTTGGCTGATGGCGACGCGACGTTTACCAAGGCGACAGGGTTAACTTTGGACTTGACTGGCAAAGGTTTGGGCCTGCGTAGCAACCGCTATTCCATGTTGGTCAAAGATGGAAAAGTTGTGACACTCAATAACGAAGCCCCTGGCAAATTTGAGGTGAGTGACGCAGCGACACTGTTGGCGCAAGCCAAGGGTTAAATCTTCAGGGAGCAAGTGGACACCTGCATAGCACTGGCTTGTGGGGGTGTTCACTTAAGCGCAGCCGAATAAGCGCTGCGCGTACTCAGGACTCAGCCAATAGCCTGGCAATTAGCGCGTGTAGTTCCTCAAAATTGGGCGTGCCTACATAGCGTTTCACAATTTGCCCACGCTTATTGACAAGATAAGACGTAGGGGTGAGTTGCACATCACCCCACGATTTGGCAACTGCACCAGTGTTGTCAATCGCTACATCAAAGGGCAGCTTGCGGGATTGTGCAAAGTTGAGCACGAAACTGGGCTGGTCGTACTGCATGGCTACTGCAATGGTGCCGTAGCCTTGGGCTTTGAACTTTTCATAGGTGGCGACAAGATGCGGCATTTCCGCAACGCAGGTGATGCAACTGGTGGCCCAGAAATTGACCAGCGTAACGCGCCCTTTGAGATCGGCCACCTGTTTTTGTGTGCCATCAAGCATGACAAAGGTGGCCTCAGGCGCTGCGGGAGCAGTGGTAGACAAATAAGTGCCAAATGCCACCGCGCAAGACGCTACGATGGCGGCAATTGCAATATTGCGTTTCATAAAAAGGGGCTGTGTCATGGATCGTCGTCAGTTTAATTCGGTTTCACTGTCAATAGGCACTTTTCTGGCCACCATCACAATGGGTCAAGCCTATGCTCTCAGGTTGGCCGATCTGACGAATGCAGATGCTACTAAAGGCTTAAAAACCGCATTGGAGAAAGGGGCCCTCTCTGCAGTGAATATTTTGGGCGTAACCAATGGATTTTTGGGAAATGACAAAGTGCGCATTCCTTTGCCTGGCCACTTGGAAGATGGCGCAAAACTGCTGCGCAATTTTGGCATGGGAGCGAAGGTGGATGAGCTCATTACCGCCATGAACCGAGGCGCCGAGCAAGCGGTGCCTTTTGCCAAAGACTTGCTGGTCAAGGCAGTGCAAGGCATGAGCGTGACCGATGCAAAAGGCATTTTGTCCGGGGGCGATACCGCCGTCACCGACTTTTTCGCCACTAAGACGCGTCCCGCACTGGGCACGAAGTTTTTGCCCGTAGTGAGCAAGGCCACCGAAAAAGTAGGCTTGGCCGATAAATACAACCAGGTGGCTGGTCAGGCAGCCAGCCTAGGGCTGATGAAGAAAGACGATGCCAACATCCAGCAATACGTCACCGGGAAAGCCTTGGATGGCCTGTTTTTAATGATCTCCGAAGAGGAGAAGAAGATTCGCCAAAACCCCGTGGCTTACGGCAGCACCATACTGACCAAGGTTTTTGGCGCGCTGAAGTGATGCGGCCCATGGGCAGTAGCGTAAGCAAAGGCTTGGGCACCATGGTGGTGAGCGTGGTACTGCTAGCTTGCAGTCCTGCACTCAACTGGAGAGACGTACGCATGGGCAGCCTGACCGCCCTGCTTCCATGTAAGCCAGCCAAGGCCCAGCGTGATGTGCAATTGGGCAAGCGCTTTGTGCCCATGGAGCTTCAAGCCTGCCAGACGCAAAACACACAGTTTGCGATGAGCCACATTGCGCTGCAAAGCCCAGAGCAGGCAAACGAAGTGGTCGCAGACTGGCGTGCCGCCACTTTGACCAACATGCGTGGCACGGATGTGCTGGAGCAGCCTTATCCGGTAAAGGGTTTGCCCAGCCAAGCCTGGGCGGTGCAAGTAGCTGCCCAAGGCATCGATGCGAATGGCTCACCCGTGCAGGCGAAGCTGGCATGGTTGGTGAGCGGTGCCCACGTGTATCACCTAGCGGTGTATGGTCCCAAGTTGACCGATGATGTCACGCAGCCCCTGTTTTCAGATTTGAGGGTTTCCCCATGAGTACCCTAAGCGCTATCAACGTCATAAGCCAGCGCAAAGCCATCGTTATTTTTGCGGTGTTTGCGTTTGCCTACTTTTTGTCAGCCCTCATACGCGCTATTACGGGTACGCTAGCGCCCACCTTGGTGCTGGAGTTTGCGCTGAATGCCGGCGACTTGGGCTTGCTCGCTGGAGGCTACTTTTTAGGCTTTGCCCTGACGCAGCTGCCATTGGGGCACTGGCTAGATCAATGGGGTCCCAAGCGCGTACTTTTGGGCTTTTTGAGCATGGCGGTGCTGGCTTGTGCAGCGTTTGCCTTAGCTAAGAGTTTTACGGGTTTGTTAGCCGCACGCGTGCTGTGCGGCGTGGGGGTGAGTGCGTGTCTCATGGCGCCTCTGTCTGGCTATCGACGCTGGTACGCGCCTGCCAACCAAATGCGTGCCAATTCGTGGATGCTGATGGTGGGCTCGTTTGGCATGGTGGCCGCTACTTTGCCAGTGCAATGGCTCATGCCCTTGATCGGATGGCGCGCCATCTTTTTTGGGCTTGCTGCGTTGGTGGCTTTGGCCATGGTACTGATTGCGTGGCAAATACCTGCCCAAAAGCGAAATATGCCGCAAGAGGAAGAGCTATTGGCATCCAACGCAACGCCTAGTGTTGGTAGGGTGCAAACACAGGGTGGCTATGCGCATATATGGCGGCACCCCTACTTTCGCAAAATGGCCCCGCTGGGCTTTTTTAACTTCGGTGGCATGGTGGCCATGCAGACCCTGTGGGCCGCACCGTGGATGATTAACGTGGCGGGCTATAGCCCGGCGCAAGCCGCAGGGGGCTTGTTTTGGATCAACAGCGCCATGTTGGCGACCTTCTGGCTTTGGGGGCTAGCCAATCCGTGGCTAGCGCGCAAAGGCTTAAGTGCTGACCGGCTGATTACGTATGGAATCCCCCTAAGTTTGGTGGTCTATGCTTTGCTGGTAGGTGCGGGTGTCAAGATAACGGGCGGTTCAGCGTGGATGTGGGTGGCGTTTTGCACCAGCGCTACGTTTGGCGCCCTAGCACAGCCGGCGGTGGGTTTGGCGTTTGCATCGCACATGGCAGGGCGTGCTTTGGCGGCATTTAACCTCGTCATCTTCAGCGGTATTTTTGTGGTGCAGTGGGGCATAGGATTGTTGATAGACGGTTTTGGTGCCATGGGGCTGGCCAAGACAGTCGCGTACCAAGCAGCGTTTGGGGTGTATGGCTTGTGCTGCTTGGGCGCGTATCTTTTTTTCTGTCTGCAAAGCAGACATAATCAAGATACTTCTGCGCACCCTATCACACCATGAACACTGGCATACTCATCATCGCCCATGCGCCGTTGGCCAGCGCACTACGGGCTTGCGTGCTGCACGTGTACCCGGAATCCGCTAGTGGTGTGTTGGCGCTGGATGTGCCGCCTAACGAAAGCACGCAAGTTACCCGTGCCGCTGCTACCGCACTCATGGTGCAACTCAATGCACCGCAAACTTTGGTGCTGACCGATGTGTTCGGCGCAACACCTTGCAATGTGGCGCAAAAGGTGGTGGATGGCATGAGTTCCAAGCTCGTGGCGGGCGTGAATTTGCCTATGCTGTTGCGCACCGTCAACTACCGCCATGAGCCCTTAGATGCCTTGGTCAACCGCGCACTGGCGGGTGGCGCCCAGTGCATCATGCAAGTTGCTGTTACTGCTCCACAAAACCAGGTGAGAAAAACCAATGATCACAGTCACCACGACCATCAACAATAAGCTGGGCCTGCATGCCCGGGCCTCGGCCAAGCTCACCAAACTGGCCGGAAGCTTTCCGTGCGAAGTGTGGATCACCAAGGGCGAGCGCCGGGTGAACGCCAAGAGCATCATGGGCGTGATGATGCTGGCTGCTGGATTGGGCAGCACCGTGGTGCTGGACACCGAAGGCGATCGTGCCCAAGAGGCGATGGACGCTTTGCTGGCGCTCATCGCCGACCGTTTTGGAGAAGGCGAGTAAACATGGCCCCCACGCTCGCTCACTGCATGCGTTCGCTGCCCCCCAAGGGGGCTGAACTAATCTGTGGCGACCCAGCGCTGCGTTCGGCATGACGTTTTCCATCCACGGCCTGACAGTCTCGCGCGGCATTGCCATTGGGCGTGCGGTGTTGGTTGCGTCCAGTCGGGTGGATGTGGCGCACTACTTTATTGAAGCGGCCGAGGTTGAAGCAGAAATCGACCGCGTGCGCATGGGCCGCGACGCGGTGATAGAAGAAATACACCGGCTGCAAGACAGCGTGGCCCAAATGGGCCCCAAAGAAACTTCGCATGAGCTCAGCGCCCTGCTGGACGTGCACCTCATGCTGCTGCAAGACGCAGAGCTCATAGCCGGGGTGAAGCACTGGATTACCGAGCGGCTGTACAACGCCGAGTGGGCGCTTACCACCCAGCTAGAAATCATTGCCCGTCATTTCGATGAAATGCAAGATGAGTACTTGCGCGAACGCAAGGCCGACGTGGAGCAAATTGTCGAACGTGTCTTGCGCGCTATGAAAGGCTCTGCGTCGCCCATCGCGGCCCACCCCGGGCGCGGCAAACGTCAGAGTACCCAGCAAGACCTGCTTTTGCAAGACACCGTAGATGTGCCGCTGGTGCTAGTGGCACACGACCTGTCCCCTGCTGACATGCTGCAGTTCAAGCAAAGTGTGTTCGGTGGCTTTATCACCGATGTGGGTGGCAAAACATCG
The DNA here is from genome assembly GCA_044346675.1 of Rhodoferax sp. Taxonomy (GTDB): domain Bacteria; phylum Pseudomonadota; class Gammaproteobacteria; order Burkholderiales; family Burkholderiaceae_C; genus Allorhodoferax. The sequence continues at coordinate 4,834 of JBIIYT010000070.1, forward strand.
CACACCGCCATTGTGGCGCGCAGTATGGATATTCCTGCCGTGGTGGGCGCGCGTTCCGCCAGCACGCTGGTGCGCCAGGATGACTGGGTGATTATTGATGGCGATGCCGGCGTGGTCATCGTAGACCCCTCTCCCATCATCTTGGCGGAGTATGGCTTTAAGCAACGCCAGGTGGCGCTGGAGCGCGGGCGCTTGTCTCGCTTGCTGCACACCCCTGCCATCACCATGGACGGTGAAAAAGTGCAGCTTTTGGCCAATATTGAAATGCCCGAAGACGCTCCCGCCGCGCTGGCGGCAGGGGCTTTGGGTGTGGGCCTGTTTCGTAGCGAATTTTTGTTCATGGGGCGCAATAGCCACCTGCCCGACGAAGAAGAGCAGTACCAAGCCTACAAGCGCGCGGTCGAAAGCATGCACGGCCTGCCCGTGACGATTCGCACCGTAGACATTGGTGCAGACAAGCCGCTAGACAACTCGGTGCGCGACGCTGCGCATTTGAACCCCGCGCTGGGCCTGCGGGCGATTCGCTGGAGCTTGGCCGACCCCGCCATGTTTTTAACCCAGCTGCGTGCCATATTGCGTGCCGCGGCCCACGGCCAAGTGCATCTGTTGGTGCCCATGTTGGCCCACGCCAGCGAAATCCGCCAAACCCTGTCGCACATCGACCATGCCCGTGCACAGCTGGACAACAAAGGCATTGTCTACGGCCCCGTCAAGCTCGGTGCCATGATAGAAATACCGGCCGCCGCCCTGAACGTGAAGCTGTTTTTAAAGCACTTCGACTTCTTGTCTATCGGCACCAACGACCTGATTCAGTACACCTTGGCGATAGACCGTTCGGACGAGCAAGTGGCCCACCTGTATGACCCGCTGCACCCCGCCATATTGCGCTTGGTGGCGGAGACGATTGCAGAGTGCCGGGCCCAGGGCAAAGAGGTGAGCGTGTGCGGAGAAATGGCGGGCGATGCCACCCTGACCCGCTTGCTGCTAGGCTTGGGGCTGCGTAGCTTCTCTATGCACCCTGCGCAAATTTTGACAGTCAAACAAGAAATTTTGCGCGCCGACACCACGCGTTTAGCCCCCTGGGCCAAACGCGTGTGCAGCGCAGAAGATCCCGCCAAAGAAATAACTACCGCCGCACGCGCAGACCGCGTTGCGTGGCAAATACGGCCAGCACCAGCCCAGGGCGCGCGTAAGCCGCTATCAACCTAGACGCTCTCCAGCCTTAAGCATTCCGGCCGGATGCCGTAGCCTGCGGAGCGTACCTGTTGCTGTTGTGAAATCTCTACTTGAAACCACACGCATTGGATATTGGTGTAGCGGTAGTTCCACACGACGCCGCGGTCGCGCCCCAGCAAGAAGGTTTCACTGGGGCGCCCTAAGCGCAGGCGCACCTCGTCTTGTGCCATGCCCTCGTTAATGCGATCGAAGTTTTCCGTCGTCAGTACCTGCTCGGTGCGGGTGACAGTTCCTGCAGCGTCCAAGTAAACAAACCATGTTTGCTCGCCGAATGGGCCACGGGGATATTCAAGCCTGCTACCCGTGTCTAACTTGCGCTCTTGCTCTGCGGGGCCCATGTGGGCCATCAATTCTGCTTTATTCATTCCAAGCGCGGCGTGGGGCGGAGCGTAGCCCGTGCAGGCGGTAATGCTCAGGCACAGCATGAGAATGAACCGTGTAAGCCATGAAGTCAGCATAGAAACGTCCTGAATGGAAAAGTTAAGAGGGCGAATGGCTGGCGGTGTGCGCTTCTAACGCATGCCCGGCCTGCACATCCGCGTGGTAGCTGCTGCGCACCATGGCCCCCACGGCAGCGTGTTTAAAGCCCATCTCGTAGGCGCGTGCCTCAAACATTTTGAAGGTGTCGGGGTGCACGTAGCGTTTCACCGTGAGGTGCGATGTAGAGGGCGCTAGGTACTGGCCTATGGTGAGCATCTCGATGTTGTGGTCGCGCATGTCTTGCATGACTTGCAGCACCTCTTCATCCGTCTCGCCCAAGCCCACCATGATGCCGCTTTTGGTGGGCACGTTGGGGTGTTGCTCTTTAAACTTCTTTAGCAAGTTCAGGCTGAATTGGTAGTCGCTCCCCGGGCGGGCTTCCTTGTACAGGCGCGGCGCGGTTTCCAGGTTGTGGTTCATCACATCGGGTGGCGCAGCTTGTAAGATTTTCAGGGCGCGGTCGTCGCGGCCTCTGAAGTCGGGTACCAGCACCTCGATCTGGGTGGTAGGGGAGAGTTCGCGGATGCGGGTGATGCAGTCCACAAAATGCTGGGCACCGCCGTCGCGTAGGTCGTCGCGGTCCACGCTGGTGATGACCACGTATTTGAGTTTGAGCTGGGCGATGGTTTTGGCTAGGTTTTCGGGCTCGTTCACATCCAGCGGGTCGGGGCGGCCGTGGCCCACGTCGCAAAACGGGCAGCGCCGCGTGCACTTGTCGCCCATGATCATGAAGGTGGCCGTGCCCTTGCCAAAGCATTCGCCAATGTTGGGGCAGCTGGCTTCTTCGCACACGGTGACCAGCTTGTTGGCGCGCAGCACGTCTTTGATTTCATAAAAACGGGTGCTGGGGCTGCCGGCTTTCACGCGGATCCAGTCGGGCTTCTTCAGCGTCTCGCCTTGCACCACTTTCACCGGAATGCGCGACAGCTTGGCCGCAGCTTTCTGTTTGTCCAGCGCGTTGTAGGTTTCGGTGCTTTGCACCTCGCGCACGGTGGTGTTGCCGACTGGCACGGTGGCTACTGGGGTGGTTGGGCGTTGGCTCATGGTGTGTGCTCGGGACTAGCTTAGGGTGCTAGATAGGTTGCAAGTTTGTTACTGAACACGTTGGCGACCTCAGTCCAGCCAACAGATACCCCGATTGTAGAAAGGTCTACGGTTTGCATCTTGGCGTAGCCACAAGGGTTGATGCGCTCAAAGGGCTCTAGGTCCATCGCCACGTTCAACGCCACGCCGTGGTAGGTGCAGTTGTGGCTGACTTTGATGCCCAGGGCGGCGATTTTGCCAAGCCCAGTGAAGTCGGGTTGTGCGGGCAAGTTGGGCATGGCAGCTTTTTGCGGCCTTTGCTCCAGTGGCGCGTGCCCTGTGGGGTCATTCAGCCGCACGTAAATGCCTGGGGCGCCCGCCACTCGGTGCCCAGTCACGCCAAAGTGCAGCAAAGTTTTGATGACCGCCTCCTCAATGCGGTACACGTATTCTTTGACAAAGTAGCCCGCCCGCTTGAGGTCTATCAGCGGGTAGCCCATCACCTGCCCCGGGCCGTGGTAGGTGACCTGCCCGCCCCGGTTGGTTTGCACCACGGGAATGCTGCCGGGGTTAAAAATATGCTCAGGCTTGCCTGCCAGGCCCTGTGTGTAGACTGGTGGATGCTCACAAATCCATAGCTGATCAGCGTCGTCCTGACTGCGCAAAGTGCTTCTTTGGCTTGTAAATTCTTGCATGGCGGCGTAGGTGGGGAGGTACTCCACACGGCCCAGCGGAACAATGTCGATAGTCACGGCCTTACAGCACCACTTTCACCATGGGGTGGGTGCTGAGCGTGCGGTACAGCTCGTCTAGCTGTTCGCGGCTGGTGGCGGTGATGGTGATGGTCACCCCAAGATATTTGCCGCCCTTGCTCTCGCGCAGCTCCACCGTGCTGGCGTCAAACGCTGGGTCAAAGGCTTTGGATATTTGGGTGATGGCGTGCACCAAGCCGTCTACCCGGTTACCCATGACCTTGATGGGAAACTGCGAGGGGTAGACGATGAGCGACTCCGCAGGAGGCACTGGGGGAAACGCTGGCGTAGGGGGCAGTGGCGGTGTGGACACGGGTAGGGGGGTAAACAGTGGGATGAGCCGGTGGATGGGGGTGCATTAAGCCACTGTGGGGGCGAGCTTGGCAGCCGCAATGGCCTGCTGGTAGCCCGCATACAGCGCTTGGTAGATGGGGCCGGGTGTGCCTTTCGCAAGGCCAGCAAGACCATTCCCCACGGGCTGCCCGTCAAGGGTGGTGATGGGCAGCACCTCTTTGGTGGCGGAAGACAGCAGCAGCTCATCGGCTTGCAGCGCTTCATCTTTGTGAATAGGGCGCA
>JBIIYT010000071.1:0-8896 GCA_044346675.1 Rhodoferax sp.
GCTGGCCGCTGTGGCCGAGATGGCCTTTGCGGGCCGCGTGGGCGTAGCGCTCAATGTAGATATGCTGGTGCTAGAGGGCGACGGCATTAGCGACAGTCGCATGGACGTGGGCGACAGCAAAAACTGGGCGGGGCAGGTGGGTGCGCGGCGCGAAGAGCTCACGCTCAAAGCCCTGTTCAATGAAGAGCTGGGCGTGGTGCTGCAAGTGCGCACCGCACAGCGCAACGAAGTGATGCAGACCCTGCGCGCGCACGGCTTGGCCAAGCACAGCCACTTTGTGGGCAAAACTACAGGCGTCGACAAACTGGAAGTGTGGCGCGATGCCAAATCCATCTTCAGCGCGTCGCTATCTGACCTGCACCAGGTGTGGGACAGCGTGAGCTGGAAGATTTGCCAGCAACGCGATAACCCCGCCTGTGCCGATGCCGAGCACGCGGCTGCTGGTGCACCTAGCGACCCCGGCATGCATGTTTATCTGCCAATGAGCCTGCAAGCCAGCATAGAGTCTGCGCAAGCAGCTAGCAAAAAAGTAGCGCCAGCGCTCAATTTGACCCGCCCTAAGGTGGCGGTGCTGCGCGAGCAGGGCGTCAATTCCCACGTGGAGATGGCCTACGCCTTTACCGAAGCTGGGTTTGAAGCTTATGACGTGCACATGACCGACCTGCAAAGTGGCCGCGCCAAGCTGAGCGACTTTGTGGGCGTGGTAGCCTGCGGCGGCTTTAGCTATGGCGACACCTTGGGTGCCGGCATTGGCTGGGCGCGCAGCATTACCTTCAACGCCAAGCTGGCCGATCAATTCAAAGCCTTCTTTGCGCGCACCGACACCTTTGGTCTAGGCGTATGCAACGGTTGCCAAATGTTTGCCGAGTTGGCCGACATCATCCCCGGCGCGCAAGACTGGCCACGCTTTACCACCAACCAAAGCGAGCGCTTTGAGGCGCGCTTGAGCATGGTGGAAGTGCTGGGGTCGCCAAGCCTGTTCTTCAAAGACATGGCCGGTGCAAGGTTGCCCATAGCCGTGGCGCACGGCGAAGGCCTTGCCAACTTCAAATACCGCGGCAACGCAGACCGCGCCATTGCCGCCATGCGCTTTGTGGACAACACTGGTGCCGTAGCGCAAGCCTACCCCTTCAACCCCAACGGCAGCCCCAGTGGCTTAACCGCAGTCACCACCGCTGACGGGCGCTTCACCGCCATGATGCCGCACCCCGAGCGCGTGTTCCGCAACGTGCAGATGAGCTGGACCAACCTAGACCGCAACGCCCACAGCCCTTGGATGCAGCTGTGGCACAACGCGCGTAAGTGGCTTGGCTAGGTTTAGAGCGCTACTATGCCCGGCTTTAGCGAAACGTCTTTTTCAAAAATGTGTGTAAAGACGGTTGCAAGCTTTGGGCTACGTTAAAGCGCAGCCAAGCAGTGGGGCTTAGGTCCGGTCTAAACACGCTGCCTGGCGCAAGAATAATGTCGTTCGCAGCGGCCAATCTCGATATGTCTGAAGAGTCATCAAATTGAGGGTGCCGCACCCAAACGAATTTACCCCCAACCGGTTGGGCAAAGAATTCAAACCCCGATTTATCCAAATGCCCTAGCGTTTGACGCATAGCATCCGCCAGCATGCTGCGCAGTCGTTCCATATGGCGGCGGTAATGTCCGTCGGTCAACACATGGTGCACCAGCTGTTCGTTGAGTTGCGCGCTGGTGATGCTGGTGAGCATTTTGATGTTGGCAATTTGCTCAGCCAAATCGGCGTGACATGCAAGATAGCCCACCCGTACCGATGCGGAAACTGTTTTGGAAAACGACCCAATAAAAATGACTCGGTTAAGTTGGTCTAGCGCCGCCAGTCGGTTGGTCGGGATCGAGACTAGGTCCATGTAAGAGTCATTCTCCACAATACGAAAGTTGTATTGCTCTGCAAGTTGCAGCAGGCGAAATGCATTTGGCGTAGACAGGCTTGTCCCGGTCGGGTTGTGTAATGCTGACTGGGTAAAAAAGACCTTCGGGCGATGCAGAGTTTGCAAGTCTTGAATAGCTTGCACATCGGGCCCCTCGGGCGTGCGAGGGACAGGTAGCAGCGTAAGACCGTGCAGTTGCAAGTTGCCAAATAGGTTGAAGTAGCCCGGGTCGTCCACCATGACCGCATCGCCCGGTTTGAGCAAGAGTCTGATCACAAAATCTAGTGCTTGGGTAGCACCCTGGGTCAGCACAATTTGCTCGGTATCTGTTTGCACGCCTATTTCGTTAAGCCGAATTTGCAGCAAACGGCGCAGCGGTGCGTAGCCGTGAGGCTCACCATAGCTGTTGAGGCTGCTATCGGTTTTTACTGACAACGCTTTAAGACTGCGCCGCATCAGATCAGGGTTATTCCACTCCCGCGGAAGCTTGCCGGTGCTAATGTTAGTTTTGCCCGGCGTCTCGTCGAGTTGACCTCGTATGAGCCAAATGTAATCGAACGCACGCTCGGGCAGTGAGGGCACCTTTTTCTTGCTAGCGGTTCGACCTGATGCTACGTAAAAACCTGCCCCCGCACGCGACTGCAAATACCGCAAAGCGACAAGCCTGTCATAGGCCTCCACCACCGTAAAGGTGCTCACACCAAGCTCTGTAGCAAATTTTCGAATAGACGGCAAATGGGTCCCAGCTAGCAGTGCCTGACGGTCGATCAGGTTGATCAATTGCTCGACAATTTGTTCTGTGAGGGTGGGTGCGCTACTGTCGCGCTGCAAGGTAATGAGAGTCACGCAATTCAACTGTATTGGTATATAGACCTGTACAGTCTAATGAATTATTGAAGCTTTGTATATGCAGTGCAAACACCTAGCAACCTAGACTTGCCAACGTTGCAACGCATCGCATAGCATGCCACTGCATCCTTTTTAATTCACTCAACCTTGAGGAGATTTCATGCCCATCACAAGAAGTTATCTGGCCACTTTGCTTGCACTCACGGCCGCTGCCGCAGCGGCCCCGGCCTTGGCCCAATCCGAACTCAAAATCGGATTGTCCGCAGAGCCTACCTCCTTAGACCCCCATTTCCACAACCTGATTCCCAACAATCAGGTGACGGGGCAGATGTTTGAATCCTTGGTTGAAACTGCGCCAAATTTCACCATGAAACCCGGCTTGGCCGAGTCTTATCGGGTGATCAACCCCACCACTTGGGAATTTAAACTGCGCAAAAACGTCAAGTTTCATGACGGCTCGGCATTCGATGCCAACGACGTTGTATTTTCCTACTGCCGCGTACCCAACGTAGCCAACAGCCCTTCGCCATTTACGCTATATACCAAAGCGATTCAAGAGATAGAAACCCCAGACCCCTTCACCGTCATCATCAAGACCAAAGGACCGTATCCGCTGCTACCCCACGAGCTCTCGGTGGTCAGCATCATTTCGGACGGCTTGATTGGCGGCGAAAAAGTGAAGTTCGCTCATGATGGTTGCAAAATTGCCGGCGCTTGGCCCACCACGGCCGACTTCACCAGTGGCAAAAATGCTATCGGTACCGGCCCTTTGAAGTTCTCGGAGTTTGTAAAAGGCGACCGCCTTGTGTTTAAGCGCAATGAAGCCTACTGGGGTGAAGCTGCGTCATGGGATACGGTGCGCATTCGCCCCATCAGCAGCCCCGGCCCACGCGTGGCTGCGCTGCTCTCGGGCGATGTGGACTTTATCGAAAACCCACCCATTCAAGACACCAAGCGCATTGGCGACGACCCCAAATTCAAGATCAGCGGCCGCACCTCCGCGCGTGTGATTTATCTGGCCATGGACCAGCGCTCAGACGCAGTTCCACCGGATGTAAAAGGCACCAACGGCAAAAACCCCTTCCGTGATGTACGTGTGCGTCAGGCCTTGGCTATGGCGATTGACCGGCGCGCCATTGTGGAGCGCGTGATTGGCGGGTTTGCAACACCTGCTAACCAGTTGTTGGACAAGTCATTTGACGGTGCAGCGCAAGACTTAAAGCCTATCGCCTTTGACCCCGAAGGTGCTAAAAAGCTGCTGGCCCAAGCAGGCTACCCTAAGGGCTTCGAGATCACTTTGGCGACCCCCAATGACCGCTATGTGAACGATGCGCAAACAGCACAGGCAGTGGCACAAATGTGGTCTCGTATTGGTGTTAAGACCAACGTGAACGCCATGACCGCCAGTGTGTTCTTCAGCAAGCGTAGTAAAAATGAGCATGGCATCTGGCTGGCGGGCTGGCTGGCCCAAACCGGTGAAATGTCTGCGTCTTTGCGTCCCTTGGTAGCCACACTCAACAAAGACAAAGGCTGGGGCACTGCAAACCAAGCCGGACACTCTAATCCTGAAATTGATGCTTTGATCGATCAAGCCATGGGTACTGTAGACGACGCAGCGCGTAATCAGTTGTTGGGCCAAGCCAGCAAGAAGTCTATGGACACAATGGCAGTTATCCCATTGCATTCAGAAACCACCGCATGGGCTATGAAGAAGACCCTTAGATATACGCCTCGCGCAGACCAATTCACCAATGCCTTTGACGTTAGGCCGGTGAAGTAAGTGTGAAGCGGTGTGCCCCCGCGGGGCACACCTGAGTGGTTTTTGGGGTAGCTATTTAACAGGAATACACCATGTTTGCATACGCATTGCGGCGCATCATTCCTTCCATCTTCACCTTGTTGGCAATGGCCTTGCTGGTTTTTATAGGGGTTTTTGCCATTGGCGATCCTATTGAAATCTTGGTGGACCCTGCGGCTGACCAGGCCATACGGGAAGGGGTGCGTCAATCTCTAGGGCTTGATTTGCCGCTGTACCAGCAGTTCTTTGTGTTTTTAAAGAACGCTGCGTCGGGCAATTTTGGTGTTTCGTTTGTGCACAACACGCCGGCCATGTTGCTCATTTTGCAGCGCCTTCCCGCCACCTTGGAGCTGGCCATCACCGCCATTACGATTGCCGTAGTGGTGGGTATTCCCTTGGGTATGTGGGCAGGCATGAAGTCGGACTCGGCCGCTGGCAAGCTGATCATGTCGGGCTCTATTCTTGGTTTTTCTCTACCCACCTTCTGGGTCGGTTTGATGCTGATCTTGCTGTTTTCTGTACTGTTGGGCTGGCTACCTGCTGGCGGGCGTGGCGACACCACTATGGTGCTAGGGGTCCCAGTGAGCTTTCTCAGTATCGATGGCTTGCAACACATCTTGCTACCAGCATTTACCTTGGCGCTGTACAAGTTGGCTTTGGTTATTCGCTTGGCCAGGGCGGGTACGCGTGAGGTGATGCAGCAAGACTACATTAAGTTTGCTCGGGCCAAGGGGCTGAGCTCTTTGCGAATCATATTTTTGCACGTGCTCAAAAATATCATGATCCCGATAGTGACCGTCATTGGTCTGGAGTTTGGCTCATTGATTGCTTTTGCGGTGGTCACTGAAACCGTATTTGCTTGGCCCGGCATGGGCAAGCTTTTGATAGAGAGCATGCTGCGGTTGGATAGACCTGTGATCGTGGCCTATTTGCTGCTCACGGTGTGCCTCTTTATCGTTATCAATTTGCTGGTGGACCTTGTCTACTCGCTGCTAGATCCTCGTGTGCGTCTGGGGGGAGCGAAATGAATACCACTACAACCAACACTCCTTCAGCGGCTGCTGCACCCGTGCATGCAGCCGGGGTAGAAACCCCGATGCAGCGCATCTGGAAAGACTTTAAAAGCAGCCGGGTTGCGGTGGGCGGTTTGATTACCGTGTGCTTACTTATTGCGTTTGCCGTGTTTGCGCCCTTGATTTCGCCTCAAGACCCTTATGACCTGAACCAACTCAGCATCATGGATGCGCGAGTGAAACCGGGCACCATGAACGCAGAGGGAACCTACCGTTTTTGGCTTGGCACAGACGATCAAGGACGCGACATTGTCAGTGGCATTGCCTATGGCCTTCGCACCAGTTTGCTGGTGGGCTTTGGCACCACAGCCTTGGCCTTGCTCATTGGTTCTTTCTTTGGTTTGATTGCGGCCTACTTTGGCGGCAAGATTGAAAACCTGATCATGCGTTTGGTGGACCTGCAGTTGTCCTTTCCGGCGATGCTCATTGCCTTGATTTTGGTCTCCATTTTGGGCAGCGGTATTGACAAAGTCATCATCGCGCTGGTGGCCGTGCAGTGGGCTTACTACGCCCGCACGATACGCGGTGCGGCTTTGGTGGAGCGTCAAAAAGAATACATTGAGGCAGCGCAATGCCTAGGGTTTTCCAATGCACGCATTGTGTTTAGCCACTTGTTGCCCAATAGCTTGCCACCTTTGTTGGTGGTGGCCACTATCAACATTGCGACTGCCATTTCTCTGGAAGCCACCTTGTCTTTCTTGGGAGTTGGCGCCCCGATTACCAAACCATCACTAGGCAAGTTGATTGCCAACGGCTATTCGTACATGTTGTCCGGGGACTACTGGATTAGCTTCTTCCCTGGTTTGATGTTGCTCATCGCCATTGTCGCCATCAACTTGGTGGGAGACCAGCTGCGCGACGCGCTTAACCCAAGGCTACAAAAATGAACACAAAATCATCTCCTTTGTTGCTCGATATTCACCATCTTCAAACCTGGTTTGATACCCGGGGCGGCATGGTGAAGTCGGTAGACGGCGTCAACCTCCAATTGCGTCGTGGTGAAATACTAGGCTTGGTGGGGGAGTCTGGCTCGGGCAAGAGTGTTACAGGTTACTCTATCATGGGGCTGATTGACTCGCCTGGAGAAATCGTGGGCGGGCAGATCATGTACTACGGCAGCAAGCCGCATGGGGAAGATCTCACTAAGGTACGGCCTGAGCGCATGCGTAGCCTGCGGGGAGACCGCATTGCCATGATTTTTCAAGACCCTATGATGAGCTTGAACCCGGTGCTGCGTATTGATACGCAGATGATCGAGGCCATTCGGGCGCACCGCGACATCAGCTGGACTGCGGCCCGAGAACGCGCGCGCGAGACGCTCGTTAAGGTTGGGATTGCCTCGCCCGATGAACGCTTAGAGTCTTACCCCCACCAGTTCTCTGGGGGCATGCGCCAGCGCGTAGCGATTGCTACCGCCTTGCTCAATGAGCCAGACCTCATCATTGCAGATGAGCCCACCACGGCGCTAGATGTGACCGTGCAAGCCCAAATTTTGTACGAGGTGCGTAAGCTGTGCCGAGAGACCGGTACCGCTCTCATCTGGATTACGCACGATTTGGCGCTGGTCTCGGGTCTTGCCGACCGCATAGCTGTGATGTATGCCGGACGGGTAGTGGAAACCGGTACCGTGAGAGACGTGATCGGCAACCCGCGCCACCCCTATACGCATGGGCTTATGGGCTCAGTACCCAGCAATAACGCGCGTGGAAAGCCGCTTAAACAGATACCAGGCATGACACCGTCCTTGTCCAACTTACCCAAAGGCTGCGCTTTTGCTCCGCGCTGCGCCAACGTGCAACAGAATTGCCTAGAGCACATGCCATTAGAAGAAGCTATTTCGCCCGGTCACATGATCCGTTGCTTCAATCCAGCACAGGAAAAACACCATGACATCGCAGCTTGATCAATCATCCCCGCAGGGTCAGCAAAAGCCTATAGAGATGCTGCGTTTGGACATGGTGTCCAAACGCTTTGTTAAGAAAGCCGATTTTGCCGACCGCATTGCTTCTTACCTTGGCGCTGCGAAGCGCGCAGACCAAGTCGTGCATGCCGTAGATGGCGTGAACCTGAGCTTTGCTAAAGGTGAGGTCGTGGGCTTGGTGGGTGAGTCCGGCTGCGGCAAATCTACATTGGGACGGGTTGTTGCCGGCATACACCCAGCAACCGACGGCGAAGTGACTTGGAAAGGGCAGTCTGCCAAGACCCTAGAGGGCGATGCCAAAAGGGCAATGAACCTTGCAGTGCAGATGATTTTTCAAGATCCCATGTCATCTCTCAATCCGCGTAAGCGCGTGCGCGAAATTATTGGAGAAGCCCCCCTGTTTCACGGCTTAGTCAAAGCTGCTGAGCTAGACGACTATGTGGACAAAGTCATGTTGCGGGTAGGGCTAGACCCCATATACAAAATGCGCTACCCCCACCAGTTTTCCGGAGGGCAGCGTCAGCGCATTGGCATCGCACGGGCCTTGGCGGTGCAGCCCGAATTCTTGGTGTGCGATGAGTCGGTGGCGGCACTGGACGTTTCTATCCAAGCGCAGGTGATTAATCTTTTCATGCAACTGCGCAAAGACCTGAACTTGACCTACTTGTTCATTAGCCACGATTTAGGTGTGGTGGAGCACATTTCGGACCGGGTGGTCATCATGTACTTGGGGCGCGTTGTCGAGATTGCGGCAACTACGGAGATTTTCGCCAAACCCAATCATCCCTACACCCAAGCGCTGTTGCGCGAGGTGCCTCGCATTTCAGTTGAGCCAAAAGAGTTTGCCCCTATCAAGGGGGAGATCCCTTCACCTCTGAATCCGCCATCGGGTTGCCATTTTCATCCCCGCTGCCCCAGTGCCACAGAGCGATGCAAACAAGAAAAGCCACAGCTTAAAGAGATCGCGTTGCAGCACTGGTCTGCGTGCCATCTTAATGCTTAACTTTGATTGAACGTAATTTTTGAGGACCGATACCATGAAACGCTTCGCACGGGTGCTTCCGACGATGGCTTTGGCCGCGCTTGGTTATTTTTCTCCCGCAGTAAAAGCTCAGGAGAGCCCGGGTGTTTCTGAATCAGAAATTCTGCTGGGCCAGTCCGCATCATTTACGGGTAGTTTTGCAGGGCAAGCCACCGCCTACCGTGATGGTGCACTCTTGTACTTCGATCACATTAACAGCCAAGGTGGAGTGGGGCGCCGCAAGATAAAACTCCTTTCGTTAGATGATGGCTACGTGGTGGATAAGGCGGTAGCCAACACCACGAGTCTGATTGAGAAAGAAAAGGTGTTCGCACTGTT
>JBIIYT010000075.1:0-8592 GCA_044346675.1 Rhodoferax sp.
CTGCTTTGACGCTGGCCAACCGATACACCTGCTGCATCCCGTTCAGCGGCGCGTGTGCGCGTCCGTCTGCAACGCATCAAGCGTCCTCGTCATCCTCCCCTGCCAAGGCCTCCAATAAGGCCGTGGCTGTATCATCGCTTGCCTCCTGCGCACTGGCATCACCTTGTGACTTGACCCGCTCCAAGCGGCTCGGATGCGTAGCCCGGTGTACCTCAATGAGTTTGTCAATGCTGACGTGGGTGTAAATCTCCGTCGTCTCCAAACTGGTGTGGCCCAGCATGGCCTGAATAAATCGGATATCGGCTCCACCTTCGAGCATGTGCGTGGCACACGCATGGCGCAGCAAGTGGGTGGCTCCGCCCTTGTGGATGCCCGCAAAGTCCATGTAGCGGCGCACCTTGTCGGCAATCTGGTCCGCGCGCATGGGTAAACCGTAGTCAGAGATAAACAGCGCTTGCGTGTCTGTAGCCAGTAGCTCCGGGCGGGATTGGGTGAGGTACTTTTCTAGCCAGGCAATGGCGCGGGTGCCCAAAGGCACCACGCGCTGCCTGTTGCCCTTGCCGTGGCGCACCCACAGCACGCCGCGCAGCAAGTCAGGGTCGTACAGGCCTAGGCTGGCTACCTCACTCCTTCGCACGCCGGTGGCATACAGCAACTCCAGTAAGGCGCGGTCGCGCAAACCTTGGGCGGTGGCCGGGTCGGCCTCTCTGAGTACCGCCTCCACCTCTTGGCTGCTGAGGATGCGCCCCGGCAGGCGCTTCGGGCTGCGGGGCAAGTCCAGGTCTGCCGCCGGGTTGGCCAGGATGTGGTGGGCTCGGGTGAGCCATTTGAACCACAGCTTGATAGAGGCCAGGTACTGCACTTGCATGCCCATGCTTAAGGGCTGGCCATCTGTCTTTCGGTAGTAGAACAAGTGGCGTTGGTAGCGCTCCACCATGGGGCGGGTGATCTGGGTCGGCGAGTCGATGCCGCGCTCATCGATCCAGCTGATGAATTTGCGGATGTGTTGCCTGCGGGCGCGCACGGTGTCTGCGCTGTAGCCGGTCACCGTCATCCATTCGAAGTGCTCTTCCATGTAGCGCACCAAGAGTTTGCCTGTCAGGGGGTCAATCTGGTTGTGCGCTGGGCCTGCGGGTTTGACTGCGGCGCGTTTGCGTACTTTGAGGAGTTGGCCTTTGCGCATAGGTTCAGGCGGCTAAGGATTGAGGGTACGACGCGGCTTTGCGTTGGGTGGGGGTGGTGCGTGTTTCCATATGCTCATTGGGTAATTCAGCGCTGGCCCTTATTGCATGCGGGGTCGCGGCGGTTTTTCCCTCTGGACTAGGGGCCGACACCCCACCGACCACACCCCGGCCATGGGCCGACTGCGGCACGCTTGAGACCGACTGCTCACCGTTTAGGGCCGACCGGCGCGCGTCGTAGCTTTGTGCATCACTGTGGCTTTGCAGTGCCGTGGTGTCAATCAGGCCAGACAGGTGTGCGCTGGTAGATGCATCGCCGTCATACAGCAGCTCATACACATAGCCTTGACCGCGCAAGGCGCGGTGCACCAGCAGGTATTCCATTTCAGCCAATCGGGCTAGGTGCACCTTGAGCTGGGTATCGCTGGCACGGGTGGCCGCACGCAGCTCGCCACGTGCAAAGCGCACCTCACGCTGGGGCAGGCCCTGCTCAGTCATGCGCCCTTGCACCAGCTCGCGCACACTGGCCAGCACCCGGCGCGTTTGCGGCGGCAGCTCATCCAAGCTCACGCCCAGCACCTCGTGCGCTAGTGTGTTGGCCAGTTCAATATCGGAGAGCGTGGCTTCGATGTATTCCAGCGGCTGGCCGTTCACCATGGCAGTTTTGATTTGCCGTTGGTGTTGGTGCAGCAGTGCAATGGTGTCGATCAGGGTGAGGTATTTTTCATGGTCGCGCCGGGTACGGGTGCGGTCGTCTAGGAAGGTGAGCTGGTCGGCATAGGGGTTGACCACGGCCAAGGGACGCAAGAGGCGCTGGGCGTTGCGGTGCACAGTGAGGATGGCAGTTTTTTCATGCTTACGGGTCAGACCTGCAAGGGTGCGCCGCTGGCGTTGCAGTTGGTGGATGGCGCGGGTTTGCTCTCGGGCCTCGTCTACCGACAACACCAAACAACGGTTCATCAGTTCTTCGTCAATGTCGATGGCCGTGGTGGTCATGAACAAACTCATGGGGCCTTCGACCTTGTATTCCTGCGTGATGAGGTTGCCCGTGGCTGGGTCGGTGCCGGTGGATGCAATGGTGAGTTCACCCTCAGATTGCAAGAGCTTTAACGCATAGCTGGCCCGGTGCGCGCCTTCTTCTTCGGCGATGGCCAGTATCTTGTGCTTCAGATTGGTCTGACCCATGTAGAACAAACTCTGCCCGGTCATGGCGCTGTACTGGATGCGTTCTTCTTCGGGCACAAAGGCCAACACCGCATCCATCAGGCTGGACTTACCGGCGGCGCTGCTGGACTGAATCACGATGGCCAGTGGTCTATCGAGCTTGCGGCTGACCGCTGCCAAGTAGCCCACCAGCTTATTGGTAGCCTCGCCCACTACGCCTGCGGCCTCGAAGTCGGCCAGGATGCGCGCCGGTAGGTCGGGTGATTTCAGCAAGGCCAGCGCGTCCGCCTGTTCAGAGGCGGTCATTTTCTCAGTGGCTGTGGGCTGCAATACCTCGGCAATGGCCTCATCCTGCACCGTCTCCAAGGCCATGAGCACACGGCCTAGGTCAGCCTTCAAGGTGCGCTCGTCTAGGCCAGTCTCGGCCTGGGCTTGCGCGCAGTAGTGGCCGCGCTGTTTGGCGTTGTACAGGTCTAGCGTGTCCACATGGAAGGAGCCACCATCTGCGCCACTCAGCAGGCCAATAGCAATGCGCACATTGACCTTGAGGGTGTCGGGGGAGAGGTTTTTCTCCAACCCTCGCACGCGCCAGGCTCTGGCCTGTGGCCCCTCGCCAAAGCGGATGTGCACCTCCCGCCCTGCCTCGCGTTGCACGACTTCAACCCATGGCCCTTGCGCCGCCTCAGGCATCGGTGTGGCAGGTAGTGCAACGGGGTCAGCGGCTAAAGATGGTTGTACCGCTGCGGCTTCGGTAGCGATTGACTCACTACTATTTTGATAGCTATTGGCGCATGCAGTACCTGCGCTAGAGGCCAATTTTGTTTGTGATTGCTGCATGACGGACTCTGCGGCACGCTGCGGCGCTTTGCCTGTCCCCAGCCACACCGCCTGCCGTATCAGTAGGCCCAGGCTTTTGGTGGCCGGGGTGACTTTGAGCGCATATTCATTGGCATCCATCCCCTTGGGGAACTGGATACGGAAGCACTCCATACCCTGCGCCATCAACACCGGCGCCAGCTTGGCCGCAGCCCGCTCGCCCGCCTCGTCACGGTCATAGGCAATCAAGACGCGCTGTGTGCCGTGGCTCTTGAACGCGGCCATCAGTTCATCGGTAAACCCTTCCACCCCATAGGCCGTGGTGACGTTGCGGTAACCGGCACACCAGAAGGTCAAGGCATCGATGATGGCTTCGCACAGGATGACCTCGCGGCTGGCTTGGAGTGCTGCCAGGTTGAACACGCCACGGCCACGCGCCTCGTGCGCAGGCAGGTACAGGTGCAGCGGTGTACCGGGGCGCAGCTTCGGGGTGATCTTGCGCCCGTACAACTCACACACGCCCTTACCAACATCGAGCACCGGCACCACCACCGAACCATTGAAGTGTTCATGGCCCGATGCACGGTACACCCCAATGCGCTCCAGCCGGGTGCGGATGTCGGCACCGGCCTTGCGCAGCTTGTCGGGCAAGCGCAGGCCAAGCGTGCGATTGGAGAAACCGAGTTTGAAGTGATCGACCAGCTCGGGGTGGTTCAGCCCACGCGATTGCAGATAGGCCAGCGCCTCCGGTGAGGTCTTCAAGCTCTGGTGGTAATAGTCCACCACCTGCAAAAGCAAAGCCCGGTCGTCCGCGTCCAAGGCCACCGGCGGCGGCAAGGCTCGCACGGTGCTGCGCTTGACGGGTTCGCCCCCCATACCCACACCACCCGCAGCTAAAGAGGAATCGTCTTTGAGCAACTCCACAGCATGGCGAAACGAGATGCCCTTGAGTTTCATTACCCAGTCAATCGGGCCACCACCAAACTGGCAGCCAAAGCAGTGCCAGAGGTTTTTAGCAGGTGTCACCACCAGAGAAGCGGTGTCGTCGGCGTGGAAGGGGCATTTACCCGATAGGTCTTTGCCCACTCGGCGCAGTTCAACACCCGCAGCTTCTATCAGGCGCTGCACCGCCACCTCATCTTTCAGCCGCTGGACTTCTGTATCTGGAATGCGTGCCATGGGGAGGAAACCTTTCTTGAGTCAGGTGTAGGGTCAAATCCTGTCAAGGGACATTGTAGTAGCATTTATATGGGACTACAATGACTCTATTGGCGGCGAATTTTAAAAAGGGTACTTACCATGACTGCATTACTTGTCTCTTGTCTGGGTACGGATATGCAGGAATTTGCCTCTCGATTACGTGAGATTCGCCAAGCGCGCAAGATGACTCAGGCGCGCTTGGCTGAGTTGCTTGAAGTAGACCGCCGTGTCTATAACCGCTGGGAGCGCGGCGCGGCGTCCCCCCAGCTCGAAGCGGTGGTGCGCATTGCACAGGTGCTACAGACCAGCGTGGACGCGCTGGTCGGGCTGGAAGACCTGAAGGATTCCACCCTGGTGCACAACCCGCGCTTGCACACGCTGTACAAGCAAATGGATACGCTCTCAGACGAGGATCAGCAGGCGCTGTTTGTGTTGATGGACAGCCTGGTCAAACGCTCCAACATGACCCGGCTGCTGGCCACCACAACTTGAATACGCCGTATGAATGCCAATACAAGCAAACCATCCTCGTCGTCTTCGACTTCTTCACTGTTGCCGCTGGAATTGGTAACACACCGCATCGTGGTGTTGCGCGGTCAGCGGGTGATTTTGGATTCCGAATTGGCCGCGCTGTATGGCGTAGAGACCAAGCGTTTCAATGAGGCCGTCAAACGCAATGCCGAGAAGTTTCCGCCCGACTTCATGTTTCAGCTCACACAGGAAGAGTTCGCCAACTTGAGGTCGCAATTTGCGACCTCAAGTTTGGATGGCGCAGACAGTGGCCACGGCGGGCGGCGCTATTTGCCAAGAGTGTTTACAGAGCACGGCGCACTGATGGCCGCCACGGTGCTCAGTAGCCCGCGTGCCGTGGAGGTGTCGATTTACGTGGTGCGCGCTTTTGTGCAGCTTCGCGATATGGCCAATACCCACCAAGGCTTGGCCAAGCGACTTGATGCGCTAGAAGAGAAGACCGAGGCGTTGGCCATGTCGCATGACACCTTTAGCCGCAATACGCGCAACCAGCTTCGGCAGATTTTTGAGGCGCTGCGGGAACTGGCAGCACCGGCTGAAGAACCCCAACCAGCCAAGCGGCCTATCGGGTTTATCACGCATGAGGACAAGCCCGCTAAGCCCTCCAGTACCAAGGCAAAGGCGGCAGGTAAGAAGACGTAACGCGCAACCATTTAGCGGCTAGAAGAGAAACCCAATACCGTCTTTACTGGCCAAGATCATCTAAAACCCCAGCCTTAGCAGCTAAGGGGTTAGAGGCGGCTTTTTTATTTTTATAGACAACCACACCACCCCCACGTTTTGCAGCAATACCCCATGCACCCCACTCCAGACCTCTTTGCACCTATGGCCCCATTGACATCATTGACACCTTCGGCCCCACTTGCTCCATCAGCAACTGTGGCTGCGTTTTCACCGTCTGGCCCCAGCGCCCGCACGGGCTTGTTTGACCGCGTGGGTCTGCGCTATGAGGTGGCCTGTGATGTGATGGGGGCCATGATTTCGCACTACGCACAGGCCATAGCCCAAGAGCGCGATAAGCCTGCGCCCCATGCCCGCGTGCTGGCGCTGTATGAGGCCTTGGAGTCGCAAATTCGCCAGCAGCGCGATAACCTAGACCACCAAGACAGCGCAGCCATTGAGGCCGCTATCGCCCATTACGGGCCACGTGCACGCGCTGCATTTGCACCAGTGGAGGATGCCAAGCAGCAACTGCGCCGCGCGCAGTTTGTGCAAGCCAATGCCTCTTGTGCGTTGGATGGGCTGATCATGGATGAGGTGGATTTTGCGCTGCAAGAGCAGCTCAGTATTGGCACCATTTGCGCCGATGAGGCTGTGGCGCTGCTGCACCAGCTCTACACGGGAAGCCTCTAAAGAGGCTGCTTCCGGCAAAGGGCGGTGGAGCCGTTTTTTACGGCGTTGCGCTGCGCAACTTTTGCAGCCGCTTTTTAGCCTTGTCCTGCGCCGCATACAAATCTTGCGGGCTGCGCGTGTGCACAATTTCTGCCAGTAGCTCCTCGCTGGTGAAGATCGATAAGAGGGCTTTTTCGCTAAATCCTCCCCCACTGCCTTGCTCTAGGGTACTGAGGATTTTTTGCATGAATGCGGTGAGCCGCTCTTCAATCTCGCTGACGTTCTCAGCAATCAGGCCTTGCACGATGCACTCGCGCAAAAAGGCCGATGTGCTCAAGCCCGAGGCTTGGGCTCGCTTGCCGTAATACGCCAATTGTGTGGGGTCAAAGCGCAATGTAATGCGCCCTGACTCGACTTTGCCAAATCTTGCTAGTTTTGCCATATTGTTGTTTTGCATCAAGGGGTTAGGCCATTTTATGCGCCTAGGTGTCTGACACTACTTGCTTAAGTGTATGTCGCCCAAAAACCCCGTCGCGACGCGGGTTTGAGCGATTTCAACCGAGTTGCGTGGTGTGTGACCAATTGACGGGGGTGGCGGGGATGCCCCGCCTTTGCTGCCTGGACTGCTCGGTTTATGGGGTTTGGGCAAGAAGTGGACAAACGCGCTGCTGCACAAATTGCTGCAATCGGCGGGTCTCAGTGCCACCCCAGCTTAGAGCAACTTTGCGAGAATGGAGACGATTGGGCGGCGTGGCCCACTTGGCAGAAATCGGGGAAACCGGCGGGCTTTAGCGATTGGCCGGTTTATCGAGTTGGCTGGATTTTGTGCGGACAGTTAGACACCACAGGTGTTAACGCCCACAATACAGATAGCCTAGTTCGCTTAAAACCATCAATACCAGCAACGATCCAGCGGTGAAATATATGCCCCCTGCTGCCATCACAATTCGAAAAAATCCAGTGCCAACATGCGGTTTGTAAAAAATGGCTATCGCGAAGCAACCTGCCAGTCCGTATAAACACGCCGTTAAAAATAGAACGCTTGACTGGGCACCAAGATCAATCCCTTGCGAAGGTTGATACCCACTGAATTTCCATAAGTTAAAAAGTGATGCCCAAACTCGATCACCAACAAGCATCAAGCAGACGAGCGAGATGATCAACAAACCAATGGCTGCTACCCATCTAATTTTTTCGTGAAATTTTTTATTCATTAATTCACCACATTTATTCTGCCAAAGCGCGGCAACACTTCTGTTCTTGGAGCCCTGAACTTGCGGCTCATTGATTGCACGGTGACATTGTCTGTACGAGTGGAATTAATAAAATTCTCAATGTCTTGCCAGTTTTTCTGTTCCTTGGCTGCGATACAGCCTTGGGTTCGGCCAGGATGATGCAAGCGGAAATGCGTTCTGCCAGTTGCCTTATCAGTATCGTCACCATAGTTTGAGTCCACTGGTTCCAATCGGAAAAATCCGCTCCGCCCTAGGCGGGCGAGAATGTCATAGTACCCATTCGGTATCGGGTCGCCGAATGGCTTTCCGCCGGATTCAAACTGCCCACTTATCGTCTCACCCGTATCTATATCGCGCAAAGTTAATGTGCCAGTTGATCGGTCATATGTGCCGGTAATAAGCAATCCCAATGGATCAATAAAGCTCAGCGGATTCCCCCCCACATAGCTGTAGATTGTTGGCCCTGACACGCGCGCACCGTAAGCACAGCCTTTTTTCCTAGGCCTCGTGCGGGTTTGGCAGCTCTTTCGCTGGAGGGTTTGCATGGGTTAGGGAGAATTTTTTTCCTAGAGGCGCATTCTGCCCTATGCGGGCGCACTCCAGCAACCCAAAGACAAGCGGCTAAAGGCAGAGCGCCTGCACTTTTTTCTTAGCTGCTGGAGTGCATGCGCGGCGCGTCAGCGCCGTGCATGGGCTGTTGGTCCCCCGTCCGTTTAGCGTGGCGCATACCCAGCGTGCGCCAGCTCTTCACGGATGAGCTGGCCCGCATCGCGCATGAGGTAGGCCTCTTGCCAATTGACGGCCAAGGCTTTGTAGTCCTGTATGCCCACGCGCTTTAAGAATTCGGCGTAGGCCCAGGCCTGAGCGGGGGACAGGATGACGGTGATGACGGGGGTTCTTCTTTGCATGGTTTTTTCCTTTTTACGGTTGGTTGGTGAACTTCGAGACGCTTGTGTGAACGGTTGTGTGAGACCCGGCACGCACCGCGTGCAGGGGTACCCCACCCCTCATGCGCGACATGGGCGGCGGGGTCAGGCTGTCAAGGCTGGCCAAGGGCCACCGCCCCCAGGCGGCGCGCAGCGGCCTTTACTGACTGGCACCGCTGCTGCACCCTCGCCAATAAAGAGGGATGG
>JBIIYT010000430.1:0-2570 GCA_044346675.1 Rhodoferax sp.
TGAGGGATTCCACTCGGACAACGGCTCGGAATACATCAATCACAAAGTCGCCAAGATGCTGGAGAAACTTCGCATCGAGCAGACCAAATCACGCTCGCGCCAAAGCAACGACAACGCCTTGGCGGAGAGCAAGAATGCCAGTGTCGTCAGGAAGCATATGGGCTACGCGCATATCCCCAAAAAGCACGCCCAGCCCATCAATACTTTTTACCAAGAGTGCTTTAATCCGTGGCTCAATTTGCACCGCCCCTGTATGTTCGCAACCAACAAGGTCAACCCAAAAGGCAAGGTTGCCAAGGTCTACAAACACAAGGATGTGAAGACCCCGCTGGAGGCTTTGGTGTTGCTCAGCAAACTGGGCCTGGTGAAGTTCAAAACCGAGACGATGTTGGCAGACTTGTTGGCGCAAGCAAAGCGGCAAACCGACCTCGCTGCGGCACAGCAAATGCAGCAATCCAAGCGTGAATTGTTTGCCAGCTTTGCAACACAGAAACGACGGGCTTGACACCAGGCAGTGCGTGAAACAAACGCGGCCCGGGGGGGCCTGATTGAGAAAAATCCTCACACGCCAAAACTTCCAAAACAGCCGTGTTGAAGGATCAGGGCAGTAAGCCTTTAGACTTCTTCTTTTAACCCGATCAGCCCACTCGCAGAAGTTAACTGAAATCCGGCCCCTTCAGGCTCATACCTGAATTGGAAAATACTCTATATACCTAAGCCCAAATCTTAGGCAAATGAATTGGTGTCACAATGCCACATCTGATTGACGTTTACGTAAACGTCAACATGCACCACTATGGGGAGCGTATGCCAGTTTTGCAAACCCAACTCAATGCCCGCTCGGCCGACTTTCAAGCCAATGCTGCTGTCATGCGCGCCTTGGTGGCAGATTTAAAAAACAAAATAGACCACGCCGCCTTGGGCGGTGGAGAGACCGCCCGCGCCAAGCACACCGCGCGCGGCAAATTGCTGCCGCGCGAGCGGGTGCACCTGCTCCTGGACCCCGGCACCCCGTTCTTAGAACTCGCCCCATTGGCTGCGCTGGGCATGTACCCCGATAAAGATGGCACTGACAGCGCACCCTGCGCCGGCGTGATTGCGGGCATTGGCCGCGTGAGCGGTGTGGACTGCATGATTGTGTGCAACGACGCCACGGTAAAGGGCGGCACCTACTACCCGCTCACTGTGAAAAAGCACCTGCGTGCGCAAGAGGTGGCGCAACAAAACAATCTCACCTGCATTTACTTAGTTGACTCAGGCGGGGCTAATTTGCCAAACCAAGACGAGGTGTTCCCCGACCGCGACCACTTTGGCCGCATCTTCTTTAACCAAGCCCATATGAGCGCGCAGGGCATCTCGCAAATTGCGGTGGTCATGGGCAGCTGCACCGCAGGCGGGGCCTATGTGCCTGCCATGAGCGATGAGACCATCATCGTGAAAGACCAAGGCACTATTTTCCTCGGCGGCCCGCCGCTGGTAAAGGCAGCCACGGGCGAGGTGGTGAGCGCCGAAGACCTAGGTGGTGGCGATGTGCACACGCGCCTCTCAGGCGTGGCAGACCATTTAGCGCACAACGATGTGCATGCCTTGGCGCTGGCGCGTGAGGCGGTGGCGCATTTGAACCGCAACAAGGCAAGCGCTATTGCGCAGGTGGCACCCATTGCCCCTGTGCCCCCCAAATTTGCGGCCGAAGAGCTGCATGGCGTGATCCCTACCGACACCCGCAAGCCCTTTGATGTACGCGAAATCATTGCCCGCATGGTGGACGGCTCAGAGTTGCACGAATTCAAACCACGCTATGGCGCAACCCTGGTGTGTGGCTTTGCGCACATTGAGGGCATGCCGGTGGGCATCATTGCCAACAACGGTATTCTGTTTAGCGAGTCGGCCCTCAAGGGCGCGCACTTTATCGAGTTGTGTTGCCAGCGCAAGATACCGCTGGTGTTTTTGCAAAACATCACCGGATTTATGGTGGGGCGCAAGTACGAGAACGAAGGCATTGCTAGGAATGGCGCCAAGATGGTGACTGCGGTTGCCACCGCCGCTGTGCCTAAGTTCACCATCATCATTGGCGGCAGTTTTGGTGCGGGCAACTACGGCATGTGCGGGCGTGCCTTTGGCCCCCGATTTTTATGGATGTGGCCCAACGCGCGCATCTCGGTCATGGGTGGTGAGCAAGCAGCCAGCGTGTTGGCCACGGTGCGGCGCGACGGCATTGAAAATAAAGGTGGCCAATGGACTATGGAGGAGGAAGAGGCCTTCAAAGCCCCGCTACGCCGCCAGTACGAAGAGCAGGGCCACCCCTACTACGCCACCGCGCGCTTGTGGGACGACGGCATCATCGACCCCGCCGATACGCGCCGGGTGCTTGCACTGGGTCTGAGTGCATCGCTGAATGCGCCCATACCAGAGACCAAGTTTGGTGTGTTTCGCATGTGATGGCTCGATAAGAAAGACGCTTCATGTTCACCAAAATACTTATCGCCAACCGTGGCGAAATAGCTTGCCGAGTAGCTGCCACCTGTGTGCGCTTAGCTATTAAAACTGTGGCGGTGTATTCCGATGCCGAT
>JBIIYT010000432.1:0-2567 GCA_044346675.1 Rhodoferax sp.
ACAACAGTGGTGGGCATGCTCAACCCCGTTGATACGGATGGCCTGCAGCGCTTGGCAACGGCCCAGCTCACGGCCTTTGCGCTAGAGGCAGCCCCCCGCACCACCCGCGCGCAGAGCATGGATGTGCTCTCCAGCCAGGCCAATATTGCAGGCTACAAGGCGGTGATGATGGCGGCAGACAAATACCAGCGCTTTTTCCCCATGCTGATGACGGCGGCGGGCACCGTCAAGGCCGCGCGCGTGGTCATTTTGGGTGTGGGCGTGGCAGGCTTGCAGGCCATTGCCACCGCCAAGCGCTTGGGCGCGGTGATTGAAGCGTCTGACGTGCGCCCCAGTGTGAAAGAGCAGGTGGAATCTTTAGGCGCCAAGTTCATTGACGTGGCGTATGAGACCGACGAAGAAAAAGAAGCCGCCGTGGGCGTGGGCGGCTACGCCAAGCCCATGCCGCAAAGCTGGCTAGACCGCCAAAAGCTAGAGGTGGCCAAACGGGTGGCGCAGGCCGATGTGGTGATTAGCACCGCCCTCATTCCCGGGCGCGCGGCTCCTACGCTGATATCTGAGGACATGGTCAAGTCCATGAAGCCGGGCTCCATCATTGTGGACATCGCCGCAGGCAAGGGCCCCGATGGAGTGGGAGGCAACTGCCCCTTGTCGGAGGCCGATAAAACGGTGGTCAAACACGGGGTGACTCTCATTGGCGAGACCAACCTGCCCGCCTTGGTGGCGGCGGATGCATCGTCTTTGTATGCACGCAATGTGTTGGACTTTCTGAAGCTCATCATCAACAAAGACGGTGCCCTGCACGTGGATATGCAAGATGACATAGTGGCCGCCTGCCTGATGACGCAGGGCGGTGAAGTCAAACGCAAGCCTTAATACAGGAGCACAACATGGGTGTTATTCTTCAGTTGCTCGGGCTCATTGTTACGTTCACCATGGCGATGGAAGGCTTGCGCCGTTTAGGCCTTGATGTCGGCTGGCTCAATCCACTCACCTTTTTTCGTCGTCGCGCGTGGCGCAAAAAAATGACGACACCGCCTTTGTATCTGCTGGACTATCCGGTGGATGTGGTTGCAGTTTTGGCGCTTGCCATAGTGCAGTTGACTGGCCCTGTAACAACCCAGCAAAAGGCGGGGCTGCGAGAGCTATTGAGCCAGCATTTGCGGCTTTCTGAGGAAGATGCCACAAACCTGCTCATTTCCAGTGCGCATTTGCTGCGCAATCGCCCGCTGGATGTGCGCGAGCTGCCCGCGCTCTTGGAGCGTAGCGCATCCAAATTCACCGAATATCATGTGCAAACACTCCGTTTAATTTTGGAAAGCGCAACGCAGATCGAACCCCCAGGAACAAACACACAAACCCAATTCATGGGTGCAGTGGATACCTATTTCAACCAACTGAAGTCCAAGACAGGTCCATGGGCCTCTTGAAAACATTCGCGTCAAAAGGAATTTCATGGAAGCCGTTTCCCCCACCATACTGAACTTGATTATTTTTGTACTGGCCATCTACGTGGGCTACCACGTGGTGTGGACGGTTACACCCGCCTTGCATACGCCGCTGATGGCGGTGACCAATGCCATATCGGCCATTGTCATAGTGGGTGCCATGCTGGCCGCTGCGCTGACAGAGACCACGCTGGGCAAAAGCATGGGTGTGCTGGCGGTGGCGCTAGCGGCAGTGAACGTGTTTGGCGGCTTTATGGTGACGCGGCGCATGCTGGAGATGTTCAAGAAAAAAGAGAAGAAGGTCGTTGAGAAGGATGGTGCGCAATGAGCCTGAACCTCGTCACCCTGTTGTACTTGTTTGCCAGCGTTTGTTTTATTCAGGCGCTCAAGGGCCTGTCGCACCCCACCACCTCCATACGTGGCAACCTATTTGGCATGGTGGGTATGGCGGTGGCCACGGTCACCACGGGTGCGCTCATCTACAAGCTGGCCGGGCAGATGGGCCAAAACGGCATAGAAGGCCTGGGTTGGGTGTTAGCTGCCTTGCTGGTGGGTGGCACCGCTGGCACGTTCATGGCCAAGCGGGTCGAGATGACCAAGATGCCCGAGCTGGTGGCTTTCATGCACAGCATGATTGGTTTGGCTGCAGTGTTCATTGCGGTGGCTGCGGTGGCGGAGCCGTGGGCTTTCAGCATTGCGGCCAAGGGGCAGGCTATTCCGGCGGGCAACCGGCTGGAGTTGTTCTTGGGCGCGGCCATTGGTGCCATTACTTTTAGCGGCTCGGTCATTGCGTTTGGCAAGTTGTCGGGCAAATACAAGTTCCGCCTGTTCCAGGGTGCGCCGGTGCAGTTTGCCGGGCAGCACAAACTCAACTTGGTGTTGGGTTTGACCACGGTCGGGCTGGGCCTGGTGTTTATGGCCACCGGCAACTGGAATGCATTTTTTGCCATGCTGGCGCTGTCGTTTGTGATGGGTGTGCTCATCATCATCCCGATTGGTGGAGCCGACATGCCAGTGGTGGTGTCCATGCTCAACAGCTATTCGGGCTGGGCCGCGGCGGGCATTGGCTTTAGTTTGAACAACAGCATGCTCATCATTGCGGGCTCTTTGGTGGGCTCC
>JBIIYT010000431.1:0-2567 GCA_044346675.1 Rhodoferax sp.
AAGACGGCAAAGTGATTGCCGAGTTCAAGGTCAAGAGTGACGTACTGTTTGACGAAGTACGTGCCGGTGGCCGCATTCCGTTGATCATTGGCCGTGGCCTGACCGCCAAGGCGCGTGAGGCACTGGGCCTGCCGGTGAGCACCTTGTTCCGCTTGCCGCATAACCCCGCAGATACCCACAAAGGCTTTACCTTAGCCCAAAAAATGGTGGGTCGTGCCTGTGGCTTGCCTGTGGTCAACGGCAACCAGCAAGGTGTGCGCCCTGGCACTTACTGTGAACCCAAGATGACCAGCGTGGGCTCCCAAGACACCACCGGCCCCATGACCCGTGACGAGTTGAAAGACTTGGCGTGCTTAGGCTTTAGTGCTGATTTGGTGATGCAGTCGTTCTGCCACACTGCGGCCTACCCCAAGCCGGTGGACGTGAAGATGCACCACGAGCTGCCCGAGTTCATCAGCACCCGCGGCGGCGTGCCGCTGCGCCCGGGCGACGGCATTATTCACAGTTGGCTCAACCGCATGCTGCTGCCCGACACGGTGGGCACCGGTGGCGACAGCCATACCCGTTTTCCCATTGGCATTAGCTTCCCTGCAGGCTCCGGTTTGGTAGCCTTCGGTGCTGCTACGGGTGTGATGCCTCTGGACATGCCCGAGAGTGTGTTGGTGCGCTTCAAAGGCAAGATGCAGCCGGGTGTGACCCTGCGTGACTTGGTGAACGCGATTCCGCTGTACGCCATCAAAGCCGGTTTACTGACGGTGGCCAAGCAGGGTAAGAAAAACATCTTCTCTGGCCGCATTTTGGAAATCGAAGGTCTGCCCGATTTGAAAGTGGAGCAAGCCTTTGAGCTCAGCGATGCCTCTGCGGAGCGCAGTGCGGGTGGCTGCACCGTGCACCTGAATAAAGAGCCCATCATTGAATACATCAACAGCAACATCACCATGCTGAAGTGGATGATTGCCGAGGGTTACTCCGATGTGCGCACCATCAACCGCCGCATCAAGGCAATGGAAGCTTGGTTGGCTGACCCGCAACTGCTCAAGGGCGATGCCGATGCCGAATATGCAGCGGTCATTGAGATTGACCTGGCTGATATTCATGAGCCCATCGTGGCCTGCCCGAACGACCCGGACGATGTAAAAACTTTGTCTGACGTGGCGGGCGCCAAGATTGACGAAGTGTTCATCGGCTCGTGCATGACCAATATAGGCCACTTCCGTGCAGCATCTAAATTATTGGAAAACAAGCGCGACATTCCTGTGAAGCTGTGGATGGCACCACCCACCAAGATGGATGCCAAGCAGCTGTCAGACGAGGGTCACTATGGCGTGCTCGGTACGGCCGGTGCGCGCATGGAAATGCCGGGTTGCAGCCTGTGCATGGGCAATCAAGCGCAGGTGAAAGAGGGCGCTACCGTGTTCTCTACATCCACCCGTAATTTCCCGAACCGCTTAGGCAAGAACAGCAATGTGTACTTGGGTAGTGCGGAGTTGGCGGCTATTTGCTCCAAG
This sequence comes from Rhodoferax sp., assembly GCA_044346675.1. Taxonomy (GTDB): domain Bacteria; phylum Pseudomonadota; class Gammaproteobacteria; order Burkholderiales; family Burkholderiaceae_C; genus Allorhodoferax. The sequence continues at coordinate 1,509 of JBIIYT010000431.1, forward strand.
TTGGGACGCATTCCTACCAAGGCTGAGTACTTGGCCGATATGGGAGTGCTCACCGCAGCCAGTGACAAGATTTACCAATATTTGAACTTCGACAAAGTCAAAGAGTACACGGACGCAGCTGCTTCTGTGTAGTTTCGGCTGGACGGCGCAGGCTGTTCACTTGCTGGCTTGAGTAAGGCTCCGCAGCGAAAGTTGCGGGGCTTTTTTGTGGTTTGTGCTCGAGAGTCTGAAATTACACATTGACTGGCCAGGTGGCTTGAACAGTCGGTTTGGGTTGTGGCTGCGAAATCTTCTGCGCCGCCTCTGCCTCGTATTCAAAGTAGCGTTGAAAACCAAAGGCCAAGCTGGCCATGAGAGTGGACGTCCCAATAAATAGCGAAAGTACCAAAGCGGCAATCGTGGCCCAATTACTTTGGCCAGCAGGTGCATCTGCCGCCGCACTTGGGTTAAATCGCTCGTTCCACTTTTCAGCACTTATCAAACCGTAGACCAGCGCATTGAGCGCACATCCGGCGATATTGATGCCTAAGAGTGGGATTAGTAGCCAAATCCACGGGTCATCCAATCCGTAGCGTTGGGCCCGCTCTAGGCCGTAAACCCCCAGCAGGGTAGGAATTGGCAGCAGCCAACCGATACGGTCTGCTTTGCCGTATAGATAAAACCGATGCAAGCCCAAAGGGCCTCCAGCGAAGCTGAGCCAGGTGGCAATGGTTTTGTTTTTCATGCGCTGCATTATGCGGGGGCCGACATGTCGCCCATGCCTATGCGCCGCTCCATCAGCACCACATCCAGCCAACGGTCAAATTTCCATCCGCAGGCGCTGAGGATGCCCACATAGGTGAACCCGCACGCTTGGTGCACGCCAATAGAGCCTTTGTTGGTGGAGTCGCCAATGACCGCGATGAGTTTTCGTATGCCGGCTCGCTCCGCTTGGGTGGCCAGCTCTTCCAATAGCAATCGACCTAAACCTCTGCCCGCGGCTGTGGGTGACAAATAAATAGAGTCTTCGGCAGAGAAGCGATAGGCCGGGCGCGGCTTGAACCAGTTGCAATAGGCAAA
>JBIIYT010000433.1:0-2565 GCA_044346675.1 Rhodoferax sp.
CACTGCAAGCCCTTCCGCGCATGACACCAACCGCAGCAAGCCAAGCGCTGCGCGAATCGGTACAAAAAGCGTTTGATAAGAATGCCGATTTCACGATGAATGGGGGCACGGCAACCGTGACCTTGCGGGGCGTGAGCGCAGACGCCTTGGCCCAATGGCTGGCCACCGCCCGCACCCAAGCGAATTCAGCTCCCACCAATGCCAGTTTGAGCCGCACCCCTGGCGGCTGGAGCGGCACCCTACAAATGGCTTTGCCCAACTCCCCATGAGCCGCTCACTCTGGCGTTTATCTGCAGTAGGCGTAGTGCTGGGTGGGGCGCTTGCACTGGTCGTATTTGCGCCAGCGCAATGGCTGGCCGCGGGCGTAGCACGGGCCACCGGTGCGCGGGTGCAGCTGCTAGAACCGGTGGGCACGCTCTGGGGTGGCTCGGCCCGTTTGGTGCTGGGGGCAGGCAGCGGCAGCCAAGCCCACACCAGCTTGCCGGGGCGCTTGCATTGGCGGCTGACACCTAGCCTTCAGGGACTCCAGCTTGGCCTGCGCGCGCCGTGCTGCATGGCCCAGAGTTGGACGTGGCGGGTCACCCCGTCGTCAAGCGGCATTCATCTGCGCATTGCCGACCAAACCTCGCTGTGGCCTAGCGAATTGTTGGCCGGCTTGGGCACCCCTTGGAACACCTTGCAGCTCAAAGGCACGCTCTCCTTGAGCACACAACAACTCTCGCTGCAGTGGCAAGGCCAGCGCTGGAGCATGGCTGGACAGGTACAACTGGATGCCACGAATGTATCTACCAGCTTATCTACCTTGAACCCCATCGGCAGCTACCGCATGCAAATGGTGGGGGGCGAGTCCCCTACGCTCACGCTGTCTACTTTGGAGGGCAGCTTGCAGCTCAGTGGCACGGGGCGTCTAGCCGCTGGGCGCTTGCAATTTGACGGCGAGGCCACAGCCGCACCCCAGCGCGAGCAGACGCTGGCCAACCTTTTGAATATCATTGGCCAACGCGATGGCGCGCGCGCCATACTTAAAGTGGGCTAAACCCCAACACCCTATGCCACACCCCATGCCACATGATCTGCAACACCGCTGCGCGCTGCCAGCCCCCCGCACCCAGTTCAGCTTGCGCGCGTGCTGCCTTGTTTTGGTGACCGCAGTTGCCAGCGTTTTACCCGTGCCAAGCGTTGCGCAGTCCAATGCAAAAGTGACCAAAAGCACGAAAGTTAATGAACCCGTCACGCTGAACTTCACCAACGCCGACATCGAGGCCGTAGCCCGGACCATGGCCACGCTCACCGGGCGCAACGTGGTGGTGGACCCCCGCGTCAAAGGCACCATCACTTTAAGCACCGAGGGACCGGCGTCGCCTGCGCGGGCCTACAACCTGTTTTTAACCACCTTGCGCTTGCAGGGCTATGCGGTGGTGCAGTCCGACGGACTGGACAAAATTGTGCCCGAGGCGGATGCCAAGCTCCAAGGCGGCTCGGTAGGGGTGACCGAACCCGCCGACACCGGCACAGGCACCACCGCCGGTGGCAGTGTCTTGGTCACACAAATTATCAAATTGAACCATGAAAGCGCCAGCAATCTGGTGGCAGTGCTGCGCCCGCTGATCAACCCCAACAACCCGATCAATGTGAACTCGGGCACCAACTCGCTGGTCATTACCGACTACGCAGACAACCTGCGGCGCTTGTCGCGCATTGTGGCTGCGCTGGACGTGCCAAACGCCACAGATGTCGAAGTGATTACGCTGAAAAACGCCAACGCTTCTGACTTGGCACCCTTGGTGCTACGTTTGGTGGAAAGCAGTAGCGTAGCCAGCGCGGGGGGCCAAGCAGACACCAGTTTCAAGACCACCATCATTGCCGAGCCGCGCTCCAACACCCTGATCGTGCGCGCCGCCAACCAAGCCCGACTGGCCCTGGTGCGAGCGCTGGTAGACAAACTGGACCAAGCACCCGCCGGCAGCAACGGGGCCGCCGGCAATATTTATGTGGTGTACCTGAAAAATGCCAACGCCACCCAGCTGGCCACCACACTGCGTGCAGCCCTGAACAGCACCGGCAGTGCTCCCGCCCCGGGGGGCCAGCCAGTCACCAACCTAAGTACCGTGGGTGGCGCCAACCCCAGCGCATCAGGCTCCAGCACGGGCGGACAGATACAAGCCGATGCAGCTACCAACGCACTCATCATTACCGCGTCGGAGCCACAGTACCGCCAGCTGCGCGCCGTGATTGACAAGCTCGATGCCCGCCGTGCCCAAGTGTTTGTGGAGAGCCTGATTGCCGAGGTGAGCGCCGACAAGGCGGCCGAGTTTGGTATTCAGTGGCAAGGCTCCAGCGGCAAAGCGGGCGACTCGGTCATTGGTCTCTTGGGCACCAACTTTGGTGCAGGTGGCCGAAACATCATCGCGCTGGGAGCCCAAGCTGCCAGCGGCACTGTGACACCTGCACGCGGTCTCAATGTAGGAGTGGCCACCCAGACCAACGGGGTGTACATCCTCGGTGGTTTGGCCCGGTTTCTCGAAGAGAGTGGCAGCGGCAATGTGCTGTCTACGCCCAATTTAC
>JBIIYT010000434.1:0-2563 GCA_044346675.1 Rhodoferax sp.
CTTGTTCCCGCATGAAAACTCCATGAACGACCGCGATGGCCTGGAGGAAGAGCGCCGCCTGATGTATGTGGCTATTACCCGCGCGCGCAAGCGCTTGTACCTGAGCCACTCGCAAACCCGCATGCTGCACGGCCAAACGCGCTACAACCTCAAGAGCCGCTTTTTTGAAGAGCTGCCCGATGAGTGCCTCAAATGGCTCACCCCCAAACAGCGCCCTATGGAGGCCAGCTGGGGCGGTGGCAGTGGCATTGTGAGTGGAGCGGGGCGGGCCTGGGGGAAGGGGTATGCTGCAAATTCAGGAGCTGCTAGCGCCCGCTATGCAAGCCCTGCAGACACATTGGGTCCTGAAATTGTGCGTAAAGAAGAGCCTACGCATGGCTTGAAACTGGGGCAAAAAGTGTTTCACACCAAGTTTGGCGAAGGCACGGTGCTCACGCTCGAAGGCGCGGGTGGCGATGCCCGTGCACAAATTAATTTTCCGCGCCACGGCGTCAAGTGGTTGGCGCTGAGTGTGGCCAAGTTGACACCAGTGCCTTAAACGAAGTGGAGTAGTCAATGACCGATAGCTTGAACGTGGGCCTTAGTTCTTCGCCTTCTTCTGTGCAGTTGGTGGGCGGCCGGTATGAACTGATTCGAAAAATCGGCAGTGGTGGAATGGGCGTGGTGTATTTGGCCCGCCAATTGGGCTTGGGTAAGCAGGTGGCCTTGAAGTTTTTGCATGCCCATTTGTCTGAAGACCCCCAACTGCGCCAACGCTTTGAGCGCGAAGCCGCCCTCTCTTTGCAAATGATTCATCCCGGGGCGGCGCAGCTTTTGGATACCGGCGTTGAAAGCGATGGCCGTTTGTATCTGGTGTTTGAATACGTGGAGGGTGAAGATCTTTGCTCTTTACTGGATCGCGATGGTGCCTTGTCTTGCCAAGAGGCTATTGAGTTGACCTGCAAGGTGGCCGAAACCTTGTTCTACGCGCATGGCAAGTGTCTGGTGCACCGCGACCTCAAGCCTGAGAATATTCGTGTGCGCCGCGACCTGGCGGGCTTGCATGTCAAAGTGTTGGACTTTGGTATTGCTCGGGTGATGGATGCGGTAGGCACCCAGCTGACCCAAGAGGGGCATGTGGCAGGCACTCCCCGCTACATGGCACCTGAGCAGATTGAAGGCGCGCAAGTCGATGCACGCACTGATATTTATGCCCTGGGTTTGGTGCTGTTCGAATCTGTAACCGGGCGCGAAGCGTTTAACCGCGAGAACACCTCGCAGTTGCTGTGGGCGCAGTTGTACGACGCAGTGCCGCCCTTGCGAGAGGTGCAGCCCTTGCGCGATATGCCCGAGCTCGATGCCATCATTGCCAAAGCCTGTGCCAAGGCACCTGCTGAACGCTTTGCCAGCATGCAAGAGCTGGTGATTGCGCTCAAGCAACTGCACCAGCCGCAATGGGGGCCTGCTGCACCTGTGCTTAGGCGCAAGCGCGCTGTGGCGTCAGCGCATGAAGAAATTCCCAAGCAGCAAATTCAGTTTCCTCAAGCAGGGCGCAAGACTTTTTTACAAATCAAAACCAATGCGTGGTTGGGTATGGCCGTGGGCTGCATTGCCGTGGTTTTGGCAGGGGCAGCGCTGTGGCTTGCCTTGGACCGCCGTACGGTGAATGTGGCCGTGCCGCCGGTGCCTGCCCCGCCTATTGAGCAGTTAGCCCATGCACAAGCACCCGCCCAGCATGCCAATGCACCTGCAGTAAAGCCAGCACCGTCTTCTGCCAGTCTGCCCTCAAAGGCGAGAGAAGAACCTGGGGGCATAGTCCGTAGCAAAGCCATCATCACCGGGGCTGATGCCAGCGTAGACAAATGTGTGCAACGCCAACAATGGAGCAGCGACGAGTGCTTGGATGCCATTACCGCCTATAGCCAGCAGCACCCCGAGCAGCAGTTTGAAATGGGCAAACGGGTTCGCTTGAACTTTATGCATTGGGCTGCAGTGCCATTCTTTGACGCAGCACTGCGCAAAAGTGCTACTCCAGCCCGGTGCGCTGATCCAGATGTGGCCATGGCTGTTATCTCAGGTTTGAGCTTGCCTATGGGGCGCGATGAAAAGAAAATGGCCGAGCACATATTTTCTGGGGCTTGTTTCCAGGGCCTACGACCCGCAGTGGAGAAAGAGCTTTCAGACTCCGGCGCTAGTAGCCCATTTGGCCTTGCCGCGTGTCCTATTTTGTATGCCAAGGGGCTGAAGTTGCCTGCTTGTGTGACACCAGCACCCGCTGATGCGCAAGCTTCTGCGGCTACTCCACCGCTTGCGGTGCAGCTGCCGGTGATTGATCTGGCGCAGGCACCATTTGGCACCATCAAGATTTACCGGGGCCAAGACGGAGCGCGTTTGACCGTGGCGGAAGTGCTAGGCAAGACCAACGTTTTTGTATTGCGCTTTGATGGCATTCGCGCTGAGTGGAATGGCAAACCCATGGTGCACGAGTTAGAGCCCGGCATGAATCAATCTGGCAAATGGTGGACTTTGCATCAGGGCAAGCGCTGGTACACGCTCGTGAGTAGAGGAGAGCGCTACAGTGCCT
>JBIIYT010000435.1:0-2560 GCA_044346675.1 Rhodoferax sp.
GCGGTGGGTTTGCAATCATGCGCCCAGTCTACCCCCCTGCCAAAGACCGCAGACCCGACACGTCCACCAAGTTCACCACGCGGCCTGAGCCGCTAATCAGGCTGCGCTCGCGCAAGTGGCGCAGCACGCGCGACAAGGTCTCTGGCGCAATGCCGAGTTGCGCTGCAATCAGGCGCTTGCGCTGGTGCAGGTGGACAGAACACACGCCCTTCTCGGTACTTTGGGCTTGGGCCAGCAGCCACTCTGCACAGCGCGATTCGGCGTCTTTGGCCAAGCGGCTCACCACCAAATCGGTCTGCTGGCGGTGAGCGCTGGCAATGTCTATCAGCACAGAAAGTAAAGCCTTGGGGCCGGTGGCCATACTGGCGCGCAACTCAGTTATGGGTACGCGGTGAAAGGTGACCTCGGTCTCGGCCACGGCGTCTACCGCGCAGGGCTGGCCCAGCACTGCGGCGGTGGCCTCTAGCCAGCACGGCCCTTGCACTAGGCCTAGGCGGTGCTCCAAACCTTCGTCAGCATCCGCACTGGCAAGCCCCAGGGCCACGCGGCCGGACTCGATGTAGATAACAGAGTCAGCCTTGGCGTTGCGGCGCAGCAGCCAAGTGCCTTGCAGCGCGAGTTCGGTAGGGTGTTTGGTAAGCAGCATGGCAACAATTGCGTTCGTTGCTGCCACTGTGCCGCGAGTTGGCGCAAGGCATTTTGAGCAAGATCAAAGTTCGCCAAACTAAGGTCATAACACCAGGAGGGCCCTAAAGTCATTCACATTGGTAAACGTGGGCCCTGTGACAAACAAATCGCCCAGCGGCTGGAAGTACCCATAAGCGTCGTTGCGGTCTAAATGGTCGGACAACTTCAGGCCTAAGCCTTGCGCGCGCGCCAGCGTGTCCGGGGCTACGTGGGCACCGGCGTTGTCCTCTACGCCATCGATGCCATCGGTATCGGCTGCTAGTGCGTGCACACCCTCTTGGCCTTGCAGGGCTTGGGCCAAGCCCATGCAAAACTCCCCTGCCCGCCCCCCGCGCCCGCGCGGCGTGCCGGGCACCTGCGCACGCACGGTCACGGTGGTTTCGCCACCGCTCAAAATCACGCAGGGCTTGGCAAACGGGTGGTTGACCCGGGCCACCGCGCGGGCTACTGCGGCGTGCACCTTGCCCACCTCGCGCGACTCGCCTTCCATCTCGTCACTCAAAATGTACGCCGCCACACCGGCCGCGCGGGCGGCCTGCGCGGCCGCTTCTAACGATTGCTGGGGGGTGGCAATCAGGTGCACCGTGCTGCGGGCAAAAATGGCGTCTCCGGGCTTGGGCGTCTCTAGCGCGCCTGCGGCCAGCTGCTGGTGTAGTTCCGCCGATATGGCGATGCCATAGCGTTTGAGAATGTGTAGCGCTTGGGCACACGTAGTGGGGTCGGCCACGGTGGGGCCGCTGGCAATGACCGAAGCGTCGTCCCCAGGCACATCGCTAATGAGCAGGGTGACCACTTGGGCAGGTGCGCAGGCTGCCGCCAAGCGGCCACCCTTGATGGCAGACAAATGCTTGCGCACGCAATTCATCTCACCAATGTCGGCACCGCTCTTGAGCAGGGCTTGGTTAATACGCTGCTTTTCTTGCAGTGATACACCGCCGCCCGCCCACTGCGCTGGCAGGGTGAGCAAGGCCGAGCCACCACCCGAGATAAGGCAGATCACCAAATCGCGCTCGGTGAGCCCCTGCGTCAACGCGACTATGCGCTGCGCGGCGGCCAGCCCCGCTGCATCGGGCACGGGGTGCGCGGCTTCTACCACCTCTATGCGCGCCGTAGGCGCACCTAGGGCTCCCGCCGGGCGCGAAGGGGTATGGCCGTAGCGGGTAACCACCAAACCGTGCAACGGTGCGTCTGCAGGCCACGCAGCCTCTAGCGCCTGCGCCATAGCGCCGCCCGCTTTGCCCGCGCCCAGCACCAACGTGCGGCCACCGTTGGCGGGCGGTGCGGGCAAATACGCGGCCAGAGTGTGGGCTGGCAAGGCACGCCGCACGGCCACGCTGTAGAGATATTCCAAAAACGCACGTGGCTGGACGTGCGGATTAGGGGCTTCACTGTTGAGTGCATCGAATTTCACTTGGCTACCTTTGCTATCACCGCGCCGCCGTCAAACCACTGCCGTACCAGCCCCCGCTCCGCCTCGGTCATGCCCGTGGCATTGTTCAGCGGCATAGCGCGGGCCACCACCACTTGTTGGTAAATGGCTTGGGCGTGGGTGGCTGCGGCTTGGGGGCTGTCTAGGCGCACGTTTTTCATCTGCACCGCCTCGCCGTGGCACTGGTAGCAGCGCTGGGCTAGCACGGGGCGCACGTTTTCATAATCCACCGGGACTTTCGCGCTTATTTCACTGGCGCTAAAAGCTCCTGAATTTATAGCATTAGCGACGACTGGTGGCGTGGGCTTGAGCCACACCAGCACCCCCACAATAGCCACCACGCCCGCCAGCGCATACGGCCACGGGTGCCGGTTGCGCCCCAGCTTGTAGCCATGGCGCAGCACAAAAAACTGGCGAATGGCGGCCCCGGCGGCCATCATCAGC
>JBIIYT010000072.1:0-8834 GCA_044346675.1 Rhodoferax sp.
GTTGGCGGCTGATGCACCAGTCGGGCCGGTTGGCAATCATGTCGCGCAAACGGGTGCGGCCGTTTTCGGGGTAAAAGTTGGTATGGTCTATGGCGTCGAGTGCCAGTTGGCGCAGCGTCTTGGGCGCTTTGTTTTTGGGGAACACGCCCAAGCCTTCGTCCATGCGCACAAACCACTGGGCAGCGGCGCGGTAGATCACCGGCGTTTTGTGGCGCCAGCAGTGCGGGTAGCTGTGCACGATATCGGTGGTGCAAAACAGGCGGTCCGCATCGCGCAGGGTGTTGATGATGACGGGGCAGGCCTTCCAAATGTGCTGCCCGCCAAACAAGGGCAGCTCAGGCGCATACGCACCATTGCCTTGCACAGGGTTCAAGATGTCGTCGTACTTCATGCCGTGCGCTACACAGCTGTTGAAATCCTCCACCCCATAGGCGGGCGCGGAGTGCACGATGCCGGTGCCGTCATCCGCCGTGGCGTAGTCGGCTAGGTAGATGGGGCTCAAGCGGTCGTAGCCAGCATCCACATGGGCCAATGGGTGTTTGAAATTGATTCCGCCTAAGTTCTTACCCAGCGTGGTGGCCAGCACGGTGCCGGTGAGTTGGTAGCGCTCCATGCACTTTTCGACCAGATCCTGCGCCAATACCAATAGGCCGCGTTCGGTGTCTACCAGCGCATAGGTAATCTCAGGGTTCAGGTTCAAAGCCTGGTTGGCGGGAATGGTCCACGCGGTGGTGGTCCAGATGACTGCCAGTGCCGGTTTGCTCAGTGACGGCAGGGCGAAGGCCGTAGCCAGCTTGGCGGGTTCGGCGCACAAAAAGCCTACGTCCAAAGTTTGCGACTTTTTATCGGCGTATTCAATCTCAAACTCGGCCAATGACGAGCCGCAGTCAAAGCACCAGTACACAGGTTTCAGGCCCCGGTACACAAAGCCGCGCTCCACCACGCGTTTGAAGGCGCGAATCTCAGCCGCCTCATTGACAAAGTCCATGGTGCGGTAGGGGTGGTCCCAGTCGCCCAGCACGCCTAGGCGTTTGAAGTCGGTGCGCTGTTGGTCAATCTGCTCGGTGGCATAGGCCCGGCTTTTGGCCTGCATGTCGTCGCGCGGGATGTTGCGGCCATGCAGTTTTTCTATGGCGTTTTCAATCGGCAAACCGTGGCAGTCCCAGCCGGGAATGTAGGCTGCGTCCAGCCCTTGGAGCTGGCGGGTTTTGACGATCATGTCCTTCAGAATTTTGTTGGCGGCGTGGCCTATGTGGATTTTGCCGTTGGCATAGGGCGGGCCGTCGTGCAACACAAACTTGGGCGCATCCGCGCGCGCCTTGCGCAGCTTTTGGTAAATGCCTTTGTCTTCCCAGGCTTTTACCCACTGGGGCTCGCGCTTAGGCAAGTCGCCTCGCATGGGGAAGGGGGTGTCAGGCAGGTTTAGCGTGGCGCGGTAGTCAACTTTTTCGGTCATGGCAAGTTTCAGGTTGGAGCACTACAGTGTGGAGGGGCTCGGTACAAAGATGGGTTAAACGGCTGACCTGTCGAGAGCCGCTCGGCGGCTTAGCTCGCAATCCAAGGAGACGCGGGGCAAGGTGCGTCGGGTTCAGAGCCCTGTCAAATTCGGGGGCTGCTGGCGAGTGTGGGTTGGGCTTGAAACCAAGCGCGTGCATCCTCGCAGTCTTGGTGTATCCCTTGTGTCAGGGCGTCCAGACCGTCGTATTTCAGCTCGTCGTGCAGTTTGTGTAGGAGTTCCACGCGGATGATTTTACCGTAGCCCCCCTCTGCGCCCAGGCTGGCAGGCCAGTCTAGGCAATAGGTCTCTAGCAGCACGCGCCCACCATTGACGTCGGTAGGGTCCAGCGAGGGCCGCACCCCCAGGTTGGCCACGCCCTGCAAAGGCTCGCTTTGCAGCCCATGCACCAGCACGGCAAATATGCCGCTGGCTGCGGGTTTCCAATGGGCAAAGCGCAGGTTCAGCGTCTTAAATCCCAGGGTGCGCCCGAGCTTGCGCCCGTGAACCACATGGCCGCTGATGCAGTAAGGCCGCCCCAAGAGGCGGGCCGCGTCCGCCATGCGGCCTTGGCCTAAGGCTTCACGCACAGCCGAGCTGGATACGCGCAGATTGCGAACTTCATAGCTGTTCATGCGGGCTACGTCAAAACCGTGCGTTTCGCCCGCTGCGTCGAGCAGGGCGTAGTCACCCGCACGCTGCGCGCCAAAGCGAAAGTCGTCGCCTACTAGCACATACTTTGCACCCAAACCACGCTCTAACACATCGCTGATAAATGCCTGGGGTGTGAGTGCGGCTAAGCGGGCATCAAAGGGCAGCACGATGGTTTGCTCCACACCGGCGCGGGCCAAATCGCCCAGCTTGTCGCGCAGGGTGCCAACCCGGGCTGGGGCTAGGTCCGGTTTGTGGTGCGTGGCGGCAAAGTAGTCGCGCGGGTGGGGCTCAAAGGTCAGCACGCAGCTGGGCACGCCACGCTGCTGGGCTTCGCTGCGCAATAGCGCCAGCATGGCCTGGTGGCCACGGTGCACTCCGTCAAAGTTGCCTATCGTCAAAGCGCAGGCCGGGGCCACGCCCGAGTGCTTGAAACCGCGAAAAATCTTCATGAATTTGGTATCTTTTTGATAGCAGGCTGTGCTTGGGGAATAAGCGCGCGTCGCTCAACTGTCATGGAAACAGGGTATATTGTGACGCAGCAGCGCGCCAAAGCTTATTGGGCGCCGGGCTGCAGACATTTGCGTTCCAAGTTGGTGGTGGTTTTTTTACCGTTACAGGAGGCGTGTTTTGAAAGTCTTGAAGTTATCTGCCCAAGGGCTGCCCCAGTCGTGGATATCGCTCGAGCAGGCCGTCGTTCATTACGCCTCGGGTGAGGTGCGCTGGGAGTCTGGCGCTGAAGTGGCGGTGTTTCACGGGGGCCATAACGCGATCACTGGGAGGCAGTCCATTATTCGGGTCAACAGCATTATTGGCACCCGGGGCGTGCCCAATATCAATCCGTTTTCGCTGCGTCCGGGCCTCACCAACAGCAAGCTGTTTATCCGCGACCGCAATGTGTGTGCCTATTGCGGCGGCCATTTTCATGAAAGCGATCTCACCCGCGAGCACATCATTCCCTTTGCGCAAAAGGGGGTGGACACTTGGATGAATGTGGTCACGGCGTGTCGCCCTTGCAACCACCGCAAGAGCCACCGCACCCCTGAGCAGGCGCACATGCCGCTGCTATATGCGCCCTATGTGCCCAGCTTGTGGGAAGACTTTATTTTGCGCAACCGCCGCATTTTGGCGGACCAGATGGAGTTCCTCATGGCGCACGTGCCCAAGTCGTCGCGACTGCTGATTTAGCTTTGCGTGGGTGGCAAAACAGCTGGTTCTGTGCCCAACTCTGCTCACAGTTTTTGCACCGTGGCTTGTAGTTGCGCCACTTCGGCTTCCAGCCGTTCTATGCGCTCCAACGATTGGCCCAGGACACTACCATCGGCCGATCGTGACCCGGTGGCCACTCCTGTTTGCGAAGCATCTACCGGCCCACACAACAGATGCGCCCAGCGCTGCTCGCGTGCGCCAGGTGCCCGTGCGAGCTTTACGACTAACGGGCCACCTTTCTCAGCTGCGCGCTCCTGCAGCTCATCCAGAAAGCCCTCTACCGACGAGATATCGGCAAACTTGTACCAGCGCTCGGCGTTCAGGCGCAGCTCAGCCGCGGTCTGCGGCCCGCGCAGCATTAGCAGGCCCAGCAGCACCGCGGCTTGCTCAAACACGCCCACGCCGCGCTGAAAGTTGTGCTCAAACCGGGTGGTGCGCCCACCGCTGGTTTCGCGCACCAGGCCGGTGTTTTTCAGCTCGCTCAGCGCAGTGGCTACGTCGGCCTCGGCTAGTTCCATCAATGGGTCGCGGCTGCTTTTTTGGTTGCAGCCTAGTACTAAGGAGTTGAGCGTGAGCGGGTAGCTGTCGGGCACAGTGCGGGCTTTTTCCATCAATGTGCCTAGCACGCGGGCTTGGATGGGGGTGAGTGTGAGAGTGGGCAAGGTCATAACGGTGGCAAGGTGATAATTCAGGCAGGTATGAAAAACATTGTTATTTTGATCTCAGGCAGCGGCTCCAATATGGCCGCTATGGTGAAGACGGCGCAGCGCGAGGACTGGCCCGCCAAGTATGGGGCACAGGTGGCCGCCGTTATCAGCAACAAGGCAGATGCCAAAGGGTTGGTGTTTGCCCGCGAACATGGCATTGCTACCCAGGTGCTAGACCACAAGGCGTTTGCCACGCGCGAAGCGTTTGACCAAGCACTGGCCGCTTTGATAGACCAGTACGACACCCCGGGCCAACCGGCGTTGGTCGTGTTGGCAGGTTTTATGCGCATTCTCACTGCCGGCTTTGTGGCGCGTTTTGAGGGGCGTTTGACCAATATTCACCCCTCCTTGCTGCCTGCGTTCCCGGGCTTGCACACCCACCAGCGCGCGCTAGAGGCAGGTTGCAAGTTTGCCGGGGCTACCGTCCATTTGGTGACTGCAGAGCTAGACCACGGCCCTATTTTGGAGCAAGCCGTGGTGCCGGTGCTGCCGGGTGACACGGAAAGCAGCTTGGCGGCCCGGGTGCTTACCCAAGAGCACATCATTTACCCCCGAGCGATTGCGAATTTGCTATCAACAAAATAGCTGCTCGCGCTTGTTTAAAAAGCGCGCAGCGCCTTATCCGTTTGTGATTTTGGTAAAACGCGGCTGCGCCACACCATCGATCACCACCTCTTCTTCAAACATGGCAGCAGGGCGTACCCATAGGTCATGCTCTCCATACAGGGCGCGATACAGCGTCATCGGTTCCAGCGTTTCGCTGTGGCGCACGGTGCCCACTACTTCATACCTATTTCCCTTGTAGTGGCGGTACAAGCCGGGTGGGGTGCTGATTAAAGGTGGAAATTTTTCTTCACTCATTGGTGTTCCTTCGCATAGGGTGATGTGTCGCCCTTGGTGGGGGTCGCTGCTGCGCTCGTGGGACAATCGCAGCTTATGCATCCAAAAGCTTTACTAGACGCTTGTTCCGAGTTGGTTCGGCTTGCGCTCAAATTTGACCATCCCGCTGACGCTATTGTGTCGCGTTTTTTCCGCGACCACCGGGGCCTGGGGCCGCGCGAGCGGGCTACTATGGCTGAGACGGTGTACACCGTGTTGCGCAAAAAGCTGCTGTTTGACCACTTGGCCCCTTCGGGCAGTGGCTCCAAAGAGCGGCGCTTGGCCATTTTGGGCTTTTACGGGCCGGAGGAGTTTTTGCGCAGTGCGCTCACCGACCAAGAGAAAAATTGGCTGGACCAGTGCCAAAAGGTGGACCCGCTGGACTTGATGGAACGCCACCGCCACAACCTGCCCGAGTGGCTGGTGCAGCCGCTCAAAGACCAACTGGGCGCAGAGTTTTGGCCGCTGGTGGAAAGCCTGAACATGGGCGCGGGGCTGGACCTGCGCGTGAACGACTTCAAGGCCAAGCGCGCTGATGTGCAAAAAGAGCTGGCCAAGGCCGGCATCAAAGCCGTGCTTACACCGTATTCCCCTTGGGGTTTGCGCATAGCAGGCAAACCCGCGTTGAACAAAATGGAAGCCTTTACCCGGGGCGACTTCGAGGTGCAAGACGAAGGCTCGCAGCTCTTGGCCATGCTGGTGGACGCCAAGCGCGGTGAGATGGTGGTGGACTTTTGCGCCGGTGCCGGTGGCAAGACTTTGGCGCTAGGTGCCGCCATGCGCAGCACCGGGCGCTTGTATGCCTTTGATACATCTGCAGGCAGGTTGGATTCATTCAAGCCGCGCCAAGCCCGTAGTGGCTTGTCTAACGTGCACCCCGCGGCCATCGCACACGAGCGGGACGACCGCGTGAAGCGCCTCTCGGGCAAGATCGATCGCGTGTTGGTAGACGCGCCGTGCAGCGGACTGGGAACTTTGCGGCGCAATCCCGATCTCAAGTGGCGCCAGACCTTGCAATCGGTGGCCGAGATGACGGTCAAGCAAACCGCTATCTTGCAAAGCGCCTCGCGCTTGCTTAAAAGCGGCGGCCGTTTGGTTTACGCCACCTGCAGTGTGTTGCCCGAAGAAAACGAGGCCATTGCCCTAGCATTTTCAGCAGCCAATCCGGACTTCGAGTCCTTGCAGGTGGGTGAAATACTCACTGGATTGAAGGTTGCCAACGCTGCCAGCCTGTGCAGTGGCGGCGACAATGGCCAGCAATATTTGCGCTTGTGGCCGCATCGGCATGCGACCGATGGATTTTTTGCGGCAGTTTGGCAGAAGAAGTAGATAAATAGCCTTGAGTTGGCCGATTTTGCCTTCACTTTGTTTTATGTGGTGAATTCGCCGTGCAGGCACTAAAATCAAGCAATGCCGATAGCAAATGCTGATGCGGTAAGAAAAAATTATTCGTTGAGAGAGCAAACTATTTATGTTTTTATCGGATTGGCCCTTGGTGAATGCAGCGATCGAATGGCTGGCGCATGGCGTTTGGGATTTAACTTGGTGGCAGATCGTGTTATTCACATTGGCGCTAACCCACGTCACCATGATCAGTGTGACCGTGTTTTTGCACCGCCACCAGGCGCACCGGGCGCTAGACTTGCACCCCATAGTTTCACACT
This sequence comes from Rhodoferax sp., assembly GCA_044346675.1. GTDB lineage: Bacteria > Pseudomonadota > Gammaproteobacteria > Burkholderiales > Burkholderiaceae_C > Allorhodoferax. The sequence continues at coordinate 6,606 of JBIIYT010000072.1, forward strand.
TCTTTCGTTTTTGGCTGTGGCTGACCACCGGCCAAGTCACCAAAGAGTGGGCCGCTATTCACCGCAAGCACCACGCCAAGTGCGAACAGGCAGACGACCCGCATAGCCCCCACGTGTACGGCATCAAAACCGTGCTGTTGCAAGGGGCAGAGTTGTACCGTGCCGAGTCTAAAAACAAAGAAACCCTGGCCCGTTTTGGCCACGGTACACCTGACGACTGGATCGAGCACAACCTGTACACCCGGTTTTCGTGGCAAGGGGTGGGTTTGATGATGATCATCGACCTGACTCTTTTTGGCGCAGCAGGCCTCGCCGTGTGGGCCGTGCAAATGGCGTGGACCCCTGTCATGGCGGCAGGCATCATCAACGGTGCTGCACACTACTGGGGTTATCGCAACTTTGAAGCACCAGACGCCAGCACCAATATTTCCCCTTGGGGCATTTTGATTGCTGGTGAGGAACTGCATAACAACCACCACACCTACCCTACGTCGGCCAAGTTGTCGGTGAAGCCTTATGAGTTTGACATTGGCTGGATGTATATCAGCCTGTTGCAAATGGCAGGTTTGGCCAAGGTGAAAAAGACACCGCCCAAAGCTGCCTATGGCGACATTCGGCCAGTGGCTGATGAAAAAACGCTAGAAGCCCTTATTGCCAACCGCTACGAGATGATGGCGAACTACGCCCATGGTTTGCGCAAAGCGGCGCATGACGAGTTGGAAGCCATGAAGTTGCGTAGTGCCGATGCTGCGGTGGTGCGTGCTGCCAAGCTATGGATACATCGCGATATAGAAAATGTGCCCGCTGAAGTGGTGACCGAGTTAGCCCAAGCCCGCGCGGTCTCTCCCGTGTTGGACAAGCTGGTCACCATGCGTGAAGAGTTGCGCCAGATGTGGCTCAACACCCATGTCTCGCGTGAGCAGCTCACCTTAAACTTGCAAGCCTGGTGCAATCGTGCCGAGGCAAGTGGTATTGCAATGCTGCGTGAGTTTTCTCTGCAGCTACGGGCAGCCCGGGTTTAAATTTGTAGGCCCGAATCCACGCCAAAAGCCCGCTGCATGCGGGCTTTTTATTGCTAGCTACACCCAGTTCTATGAGTAAAGCTTTTACCAAAGAGTCGGATGAAGACGACGATGAATTGCAACTGCCCGCCTTGCCGCCGGGCGGGAAAAACTACATCACTCCGCGTGGCTATGCGCAGCTGCGCAGCGAACTGCTGGACCTGATGGACAACGAGCGCCCCAAGGTGGTTGAAATCGTGCATTGGGCAGCCAGCAACGGAGATCGGTCTGAAAACGGGGACTACCTGTATGGCAAAAAACGCTTGCGCGAAATTGACCGCCGGATTCGGTTTTTGACCAAACGCATGGAGATTGCTGAAGTGATCGACCCGTCCGTGCACTTTGGCAGTACGCAGGTGTTCTTTGGCGCTAGCGTGACCTACGAAGACGACATGGGTGAGCAGCGCACCGTCACCATCAAAGGGATAGATGAGTCAGACACATCCCAAGGCGAGGTGAGCTGGATATCGCCCATTGCCCGCACACTGCTCAAGGCCCGAGAAGGTGATGTGCTCAAGTTGGTTATGCCGCAACGTGTGGGAGAGATTGAAGTGATTCGGGTCACCTACCCGGCAACCATCGCCGCAAAGCCTTAACTAGGGCCCGCGGCTTTGTGGCGCGCTGCATGGAGTACAAAGCTGGTTCGGCTGAGGTTGCGCAGCGCTACGTCCAAGTGCGCCTTGTCGCGCACCGCCACCACAAAGCGCAAGTCAGAGGCCTCTTGCGCGGCCTCTTTGCCCATGTCGATGTGGATGATGTCTGCCTCAGCCGCAGCCAACGCCGCTGCCACCTTGGCCAGCACGCCTTTGCCACTGTTCACGGTGACCACAATATTGGTTTCAAACGCGCGCACCGTCTCGTCGGCCCATTCCACGGCAATGAAACGTTCGCTGTCTTTGTGTTGCAGTTTTTTGGCAACTTGGCAATCTTGCACGTGCACCACCAGACCTTCGCCACGCCCTAAATAGCCGACGATGGAGTCCCCCGGAATAGGTCGGCAGCATTGTGCAAACTGAACCGACGCGTTTTCGCTCCCGTCTAAGGTGATAGAGCCCGACGTGGCAGATTCGTGCGCCGTAAAGCGTTCGCGCGTCAGCACCAAAGCGTCGGGGCGCTCGCCGGTTTCGGCCAGCAAATGCACCAAACGCTTGGCCACAATGTTGGCAAT